>CANHMH010000068.1 GCA_947461635.1 Flavobacteriales bacterium
CCGGGAAAAACGATATTACTATCCACAACGGTTTGATCTTCACTGTAGCCGAAAATAATGCGCTCACCAGCGGCATTGAAGTACTCGGTATAATGGTCGTTTAAAATATCTTCTCGAGTGCGCATCAGGCCAACTTTAAAAAAAGATTCAATCCCTTTTACGAATTCTCCATGCACATTCATGTCTAGTCCATACGCATAAGCGACGGCGTTGTTGTCGGCATAATACCGCGTTCGAACGTTTTCGATTTCATATGGATTCACATCCCATAAGTATTTGTAATAAAGTTCTCCGGTGAATTTGAAGGGTTTTTCTCGTCCCCACATTTCAAAAAACAAATCTGTAGCAGCAACCACGTGAAAGGATTTTTGTGCTTTTACGTTGGTATTCAATTTGCCATCAAAAGTTCTGAATTCTCGGTAAAAAGGTGGTTGGTAGTACAATCCACTGGACAAACGATAACTTAAATTTCTTCGAACGATTCGATTGTTTTGAACCATGTAAGCACGAGGGAAATAAGTTAAACTAAAGCGAGGAGTAAAATATGGTTCGTGATTAATCGCTGTGTATCCACCTCTCAAACCAGTAGCTAAGGCAAATTTGCTATTCGATTCTTTAATCACTTTTGAGTATTCTTGTACAGATTTTACATCATCCGATTTGAACTTTTTAAGAATCTTAACAGGAAAGTTCTTTTTTGTCGTCGACCAAGTGAGGTTCCATTGGGTAAAGCCACTAATTTTATAGTTGGTCAAATTTAAATTTCCTTTTATCGTTTCGTAAAGAGCCACATCTTGACCGCCGGTTTGTGGCAAACTGTATCCTGCTGAATCAATCATTCGCCATTCACTGAGGACATCCGTAAAGAAATCGCGCTGTACTTGAGCGCCCCATTTCAAACTTGAGGTCCGGGAATGAAGTTGTGCATCATCCGTGTAGCCATTAAATAATTGCAACGAGCCATTGTGATAAGCGCTAAGTATAGTTGCATTTAATCGATTTCTCGCATGATTTAAAAAGGTTCCTACACCAAGTGTTGCAATGGAATCACCATATTCTTCTTTAGATGGATCCGTTTCCAATTGATTGATGTAATATTGTCCTTGAACATCGAAGTATTCTCTTTCATTGGTGTTAAATGCAGAGACATAGAAATCTAAATTCGTTCGCTTATTTGGTTCAAATTTCAGTGAAGCACCGCCCATTGCTGTTTGAAACTTCGTTGCTTCTTTTCCATCGTAGTAAATCATGAGACGATACGCTTCATTTGCTGTTCCGAAATCAGATTCAGAAGTTTGGGGGCTGAATCGATATGCGTTAGACGAGAAATGTCCGAGAAGACTAAATGTCAGTTTCTCAGTAATTGAATAGTTCGTTAAAAGCTGGGCATCCGCAAATACGGGATTGTAAGCACCTTTCGTAGGAAGGGAGTTTAAAAAATACCCATTGGATCGATAGCGTGCTCCAACGATGTAATTAAATCGAGGTGAAACGGATTGCTCTGCATGTGCTTCGATTCCTAAAAGCGAAACAGTGCTGCTTGCTTTTGTACTATCAGGTGTGCGATAGGTAATGTCTAAAACGGAACTGAGGCGATCGCCGTATTGCGCATCGAATCCACCAGCCGAAAAACGCACTGATTCTACCAGTGATGAGTGAATAAAACTCATTCCTTCTTGCTGTCCACTGCGGGTAAGAAATGGACGGTAGACTAAGAATCCATTGACATAAACCAAGTTTTCATCATAATTTCCACCTCGAACATTGTAATTTGAGGTCAATTCATTGTTGGAAGTCGCAGCGGTTGAATACACCAAAGCTTTTTCGACATTAACCATTTTGGTGTACTGTAAAGCAGGAAGAATATCGAGGGTGAATGGGTCATTTATCCCATATTGAACAACCACTTCGCGGTTTTCTGAAACGGCAAAAATCACTTTTGGGATGATTTGTAGCGCTGTATTTTTGACGATTACCGTTTGTTGATCACGTAAATCTTCAATGGAAAACTGAATCGATAAGGTATCGCCAATTGCTGCTTCGAATTCGTATTTCCCGGTTTTATCTGTTAGTAAGGAAAGCGTTGGGTATTGTTTCACTTTAATCTGAACATTCTCCAAGGGCTTATTTTTCTTCCCCACGCAAGAACCCTCTACACGGACTTTTTGAGTCCAAGCCAAATTACTGACCATAAAAGTGATGAAGAGAATCCAGTAGTTCATGTACACAAAGTTACAATCCTTAACGCGGTATTCCTCGCTTTATTATGATTTCTTGTCTATTTTCGTTTTCACAATTATTCAAGTAAATTTGTTGCTTATCGATGAAAAAAGAAAAAGTTGTAATTGGTAGACGCGAAGTGGCTGATCTGATTGAGTTCGGTCTTAGCGACGTGAAGGTGAAAGTTGATACAGGAGCATATTCATCTAGTATTCATGTTTCTCATTGTCAAGAGAAAGACGGGGTGTTGGAAGTGAAGTTTTTGGATGAATCGCATCCGTCTTACATTGATCGAATTTTTAGTTTTAAACAATTCCGCAAAAAAAGAGTTAAAAGTTCCACGGGTCAAACCCAAGAACGATATTTTATTTATGTGAAAATTCACATGGGTGGAAAAATAGTTAGAACAGAATTTTCCTTAACAGAGCGCAATGGAATGCGTTTTCCCATTTTGATTGGACGTAAATTACTGAACAACCGTTTCATCGTAGATACCAGTTTAAAATACCTTCATCCATCTTTACACGCCTTATGAAAATTGCCATTCTCTCCAGAAATTCGAATTTATATTCAACACGTCGACTCGTTGAAGCGGCCGAAGCCAATGGACACGAAGCTCATGTGATTGATCACTTGAAATGTAATATTGAAATCGAACAAACAGGTCCAGCTCTGTATTATGGAGATCGATACTTGAAGGGATTCGATGCCGTGATTCCGAGAATTGGAGCTTCCGTGACGTTTTTTGGAACTGCGGTGGTTCGCCAATTTGAAATGATGAACGTGTTTACTGCAGTGAACTCCCGAGGAATTATCCACTCACGTGATAAATTACGTTGCCTACAAGTATTATCAAAAGAAGGAATTGGTTTGCCAAAAACCGTTTTTACAAATTACTCGAAAGATGTGCAACATGTGGTTTCATCTGCTGGGGGTGCACCTGTCGTATTGAAATTACTAGAGGGCACACAAGGACTAGGTGTCGTTTTAGCAGAAAACATGAATGCCGCACAATCTGTTTTAGAAGCATTTAATGGTTTAAAAGCACGCGTGATTGTTCAAGAGTTTATTCGTGAAGCTAAAGGTGCGGATATCCGTGCATTTGTGGTCGATGGAGAAGTAGTTGGCGCAATGAAACGTCAAGGTAAACCAGGAGAATTTCGCTCGAATTTGCACAGAGGAGGTTCATCTATGGAAATTGAATTAACAACCGAAGAGAAATACACAGCGATTTTGGCAGCAAAAGCAGTAGGACTTGGAATTGCAGGTGTAGATATGTTGCAATCGGAAAGAGGGCCACTTGTTTTAGAAGTGAACTCTTCACCAGGACTAGAAGGAATAGAAAAAACAACCCAGCAAGATATTGCGGGAAAAATCATTTCATATATCGAACGTAATGTCAACCGTTAAAAAAGAATACAAAAAAATGGTGATTCTTGGGCAAGAAATCTTGCCGGGAAAGAGTGTGCAATTGAATTTTGATGTTGCTCACCTTCACACACGCACCCCGATTTTAGTTCCGGTGATTGTTGAACGAGCAAAAGAGGATGGACCAACGGTTCTATTAATGGCTGGTTTACATGGAGACGAAATCAACGGAGTGGAAATTGTCCGTCGATTTTTGCGTAAAAAATTACACAAACCAACAAAGGGTACCATTATCTGTCTGCCAGTATTTAATATCTTCGGATTCCTGAATCTACACCGTGAATTGCCGGATGGTAGAGATTTGAATCGTAGCTTTCCGGGTAGTTCGAATGGTTCATTGGCTTCTCAGTTTGCCTTTCACTTTATGAAGGAATTGGCTCCACATTGTGATTATATCATTGACTTTCATACGGGGGCATCCCAACGCAATAATTTTCCTCAAATTCGCTGTGTGTTTAAAGATGAAGAAAGCATTGAATTAGCACGAATTTTCAATCCGCCTTTTATTTTGAATTCCAATTTGATATCGAAAACGCTTAGAGAATCCATCGTCAAAAGAAAAAAGAAAATCCTTCTTTTTGAAGGTGGGAAATCGAATAGCATCGAAGAACAAGTTGTAGAAGAAGGATTAAATGGTGTGAAACGTGTCATTTCGCATCTTGGCATGAGGAATTACAAATATGATATTTCGAAGGACCGAGAACCGATTCTCTTGGATGAAAGCAAATGGATGAGGGCACCATCTTCCGGAATGTTTCAAGCATTTGCACAAAATGGTGCAGCCATATTTAAAGGCGACATTCTTGGTATTGTCACGGATCCGTATGGAAATTATGAGAAAAAAATTAAAGCAACACAAGACGGTTACATTATTTGTACAAATGAGTCTCCTGTTGTTTATAAAGGTGATGCAATCATCAACATCGCTAAAAAACTAAATTCTTAAACATGAAACAACTGATTTTATCCGTGTTTCTTTGCGCTGTAACATGGACGTTAAACGCACAGAATTTTACACCTACATCATACCTAGGATACGAAATTGGCACCCGTTTTACGCGTCAAGATAAAGTCGTGGCTTATTTTAACGCCCTACAAGCAGCTTATCCTTCTATGATGAAAGTGGAAAAGTACGGTGAAACATATGAACACCGCGATTTGATTTTAGCTTTTTTCGGAACGGCAGAAAATTTAAAAAAACTCGAGGAGATTCGTCAGAATCACCAAAATCATGCAGCATCTGAAAAATTAGCCATCGTTTGGTTGAGTTATAACGTTCACGGGAATGAAAGCTCAGGTACCGAGGCGGCGATGCAAACGGCATATCGTTTATTGACGGACAAATCAGCGTATCTTTCGAATACCATTGTGATTATGGATCCTTGTTTGAATCCAGATGGAAGAGATCGTTACGTGAACTTTTATCAGCAGTATGGCAATGCTCCCGCTGATCTTCTTAAATTCTCAGCAGAGCACAAAGAACCCTGGCCAAGTGGACGTCCAAATCACTATTTATTCGATCTTAACCGAGATTGGGCATGGATGACACAAATTGAATCAGAGCAACGTGTGCAACGCTATAATCAATGGTTACCTCACGTTCACGTGGATTTCCATGAACAAGGAATCAATGAACCCTATTATTTTCCTCCTGCAGCTGAACCATACCACGAAGTCATTACGAATTGGCAACGAGATTTTCAAAAAGAAATAGGGGGAAATCACGCTTCTTATTTTGACAAAGAAGGATGGTTGTATTTTTCGAAAGAAATTTTTGATTTGTTGTATCCAAGTTATGGAGATACCTATCCTACATATAGTGGGAGTATTGGAATGACATATGAGCAGGGTGGAAGTGGACGAGCAGGATTGGCGGTGATTACACAAGTTGGAGATACCTTGAGTTTGAAGGATCGTGTCACGCATCATGTAACAACTGGCTTGTCAACGGTGGAAATGAGTGCTAAAAATGCCGATAAATTGGTAAAGGAGTATCAGCTCTTTTGTACACAAAAAAATTACAGATATAAAACATATGTCTTGCGTTCATCACAAGCAAAGTTGGAGCCTTTGATGGCATTAATGCAGAAAAATGGTATCCAAGTTGAGATGATTACAACTTCCACACAGGAGTCTGCTTCAAAAGCCTATCATTTCCAAAATGGACAAACTGAAACCATTAAATTGATGCAAGGAGATATGTTGATTCATACGAATCAAGAAAAAGGAACCTTGGTGAATGTGTTGTTTGAGCCAAAAACGAAGTTATCGGATAGTTTAACCTATGACATTACCGCTTGGACCTTGCCATTTGCATTTGGTGTAGAAGCATGGGCAATTGAGACAACTGGTGCCAAAGGGACTGTTTTTAGCGGCTGGTCAACAACATTAAACCAAGTGTCAACGCCTGGATGTTATGCGTATGCTGCACGATGGGAGTCTATGAAATCGACACGTTTTTTAACGGAATTACATGAAGCTGGATTCGATGTGTATTTTAACGAAAAAGGATTTAAATCTCAAGGAAACTTCTTTACTCCGGGAACACTACTTATTCTTCGTGGAGAAAACAAACGTGCAGATTTTGATCAAATGGTTCTTAAAATCGCAAATAAAAATGCAGTGAGTTTAACAGCGTTGGCATCTGGATTTGTCCAAGAAGGAGTGGATTTAGGATCGTCCTCTGTGAAAAAAATCCCTAATCATTCCATCGGATTATTGGCAGGTGAAGAAGTATCTTCTTTAAATGTTGGTGAAATTTGGCATTTCTTCGAGCGTCAAATGGGTCGATCTATACATTTAGTATTTACAGATGATTTAGAAGAAGCTTTGCCTCAATTGACGGTGTTATTCGTTCCGGAGGGAGGAATTTCACTTTCTGAAAATACAAAAGTGAAAGAATGGATTCAAAACGGTGGAAAATTGATTGTTTTGGGATCTGCTGTGTACGATTTCGCTGGAAAAGATGGATTTGAAATTTCAAGTTCTGAAAACAAATCAGATAGCATTCAAAAACCGCTTAGCTTCTCCAAGCAGGAACGCGATCAGATTTCTAATTACATTACAGGTGCAATTTATGAATGTGAACTGGATCCATCAAATCCACTCGGATTTGGTTATGCTACCTATTACACGCTTCGTCAAAGCACAGATCAATTTAAACTCAGCGGGGAAAATGTGTTTCATTTGAAGAAAGAGGCAGTTGCATTGAATGGATTTGTTGGTTCACGTGTTAAAAAACAACAGAGCGAAGCAGCAATTGCCGGATATCAAACCTACGGCAACGGCTCCATTATTTATTTCATCGATAATCCATTGTTCCGCGGATTCTGGGAAAACGGGAAATTGATGGTCGCTAATGCGTTGTTCTTTGTGAACGAAAATTAATCCTTATTGCAATGCTTGGTAGATGACATGTTGGATGCGTGTTCGGATGCTCAAGTCACGAATTTTCCAGTTATCCTGACTTGGATTCACACGATTCGATAGGAAGATAAAAATTACCTTCTTTTTCGGGTCAGCCCAAGCAAGTGCGCCTGTAAATCCAGAATGCCCAAAACTTTGCTGGGAGGCAAGTTCATCACATGTACCGCCGCCACTTGCATTTGGACGATCGAATCCTGCACCTCTTTTGTTACCCGGAAATTGTTGTTTCGTGTATTCGTTGCAAACCGCCTCAGAAAAGAACTCCATTCCAGCGTATTTTCCTTTGTTTAGAAATAATTGCATGATACTCGCAAGGTCTGTAGCATTGGCAAAAACACCTGCGTGTCCTGCAACCCCACCGAGCATCGCCGCTCCCGGATCGTGAACGAATCCATGAAGTAATTGCTTGCGGAATGCTTGGTCGTTTTCCGTTGGAATGATGTGGGATTTATCGAAATGAGCGAGCGGTAAATAACGTAGGTGTCTCAATCCCATTGGACGATAGATTTGCTCTTCTAAATAAATATTTTGTTTTTGACCAATCTGTTTTTCTAGGATTTTCTGTGTGAAGTAATAGCATAAATCTGAATATTCATATTTTTTCGGACCTAAGGTAGATTTCAAAATTTGTGCATACATGGAGTCAGTAAATGAATTTTTAATGTAGAGTCCATTTGCCACTTGCTGTTCAAAACCAGGCTTTTGCGTTTCGCTGTATATCGCTGGATTCCATGTGCCATTTTGGACTGTTCGCTTGTAAAAAGGAATAAAAGGAGTTAATCCGGATTGGTGTGCCATCATGTCGCGAATTAATATCTCACCGAAAGGAGTGTTTTTAGTGACTTCAGGAATGTACTCTTTTAACTTTTTGTCTAACGAAAACTTATTCTTCGTGTGTAAATGCATGGCAAGTAACGTTGATGCGGCAATTTTAGTAACGGAAGCAATGTCATAGACATCGTGATGTTCAACGTTCACCGCTTTCGCATCGTAACTTTGTTTTCCGTAACATTTGCGCCAGATAATTTGATCATTTACGGCAACGAGTACTTGACAACCAGGATAGGCTCCTTTTTCAATGCCTTCTTTTGCGATTTGATCAATGCCTGCTAATTTTTTTGAATCAATGCCGATTTCCTCAGGACTACTAAATTTCAAGCGGCCATTGGTTTTCGTTTGAATTCCTGTTCCAGCCTCAAATTCTTGATCAAGTGAAGCTAATTTAGTTTTTAAAATCGCGGTCGTTCCAAGTCCTCCAAAAATAACTTGACTGGCTCTTTCTTGCGCAATTTCATGGTTTTCTTTGGCCCAAATGATGGCGTCAAATCTTTTTGTAGGGAGTTTAGATAGTATGGAACTATCTCCGAAAACACAGAGAATCGCTTTAGAATGATGAGGTAATTCTTGAAAAACAGTGGCGTCGATCGAGTCAATCTTGGTTTCGTTGGTTGCATGAATACTGACAAATAACACATCGTGTTTAGACTGTTTCAGCCATTCCTTTAGTTCGTGACCATGTACACTTGTTCGCAATAATTGATCATTCGAAATGAATCGATCTAGTCCGTTATGAAAAACAGTTGGATTGCCCCCCATTGAAACATGGGCGCTTTTAAGGTCCAAATTACCAAGTGGTAACAGTTCATTTTTATTCTCGATGACAACAATTCCTTTTTCGTAAGCCAAAGCCTGTTGATGTGCTGCTTTTCCGTTTAGGCCCTTAAATTCATTGGAGTACCATGTTTTAGGGACATCAGGAAAATTAGGGTCTAGGTTTCGTTTGGTTGGATTCATGCAAAAAGCAAAGAACATTCCGGAAAACAAAAGGGCGATACTGCGAATCATTGGCTTGAATTTTATTTTTTATAAAACTAATAATTATTGCGCGCTTAGTTTCGAAATAGTAGGATTAATCGCGCTAAGTGTAGCTTTGACACTTACTTGAAGATAGTAAAAAAAACGGAATTATTAAAATTATTTTTTAAACATGAACTCCTTGTAAGTGTTAGCAAAAACTAATGGAAATCATATTTTTATCAATCTACTCCAAGTAATTTTGTGCCATCACTGTGCAACGAAAGTTGTGCCAAAAATAACGGACATGGAATTACAAGGGAAATTTGGAAAAAATGCAGATTTAGCAGCTTCTATTGGACTGACAAATCTAGGAGAACAGTTTTGGAATTTGAGTCCAGCAGAACTAGTAGAGGATTGCATCATTCTCGGTGAGGGAATGTTGACTGATACGGGTGCACTTGCGATTGAAACCGGAGAATTTACAGGAAGGTCACCAAAAGACCGCTTCATTGTGCGCGATGAAAAGACGGAAAATGCTGTTTGGTGGGGAAATGTGAATATTGGTTTTACACCTGAGCAATTCGATGCGCTTTACGACCGAATGAATGATTATTTAAACGGCAAAGACATTTATGTTCGCGACGTTGCTGCATGTGCGGAGGAAAAATACCGTATGAATATTCGTGTAGTTACAGAACTACCATGGTCAAGTCTTTTCGCAAACAACATGTTCTTACGTTTGTCAGATAGCGAAATAGAAACCTTCCTTCCAGAGTGGCACATTGTATGTGTTCCAAGTTTTCAAGCGGATCCAGCAATTGACGGGACGCGTCAAGCGAATTTCGCGATTTTGAATTTTACGAAAAAAATGATCCTCATAGGAGGAACAGGTTATACTGGCGAAATTAAGAAAGGGATTTTTTCTGCCTTGAATTTCATTCTGCCACACGAGAAAAATGTTCTTTCCATGCATTGTTCTGCAAATATTGGCGAGGCAGGTGATACAGCAATTTTCTTCGGACTATCAGGAACAGGAAAAACAACGTTGTCATCTGATCCAAACCGTCGCTTAATTGGTGACGATGAGCATGGATGGAGTGAAAGCCGCGTGTTTAACTTCGAAGGAGGTTGTTACGCAAAAACCATTGACTTAAGTCGCGAGAAAGAACCACAGATATACGATGCCATTCGTTTCGGAGCCTTGTTAGAGAACATTGGCTTCGTAGATGGATCATCGACACCAGATTACGCAGATGGATTCATCACGGAGAACACACGTGTTTCTTATCCAATCAATCACATTGACAACATTGCTGTCCCATCGATTGGTGGTTCACCAAAAAACATATTTTTCCTTACAGCGGATGCATTCGGTGTTTTGCCTCCAATCTCTAAGTTAACGACGGAGCAAGCGATGTATCACTTTATGTCCGGATACACAGCGAAAGTTGCCGGTACTGAAGTCGGAATTACGGAACCCACGACAACCTTTTCTGCAGGATTCGGTGCCGCTTTCCTTCCATTGCATCCAGCGAAATATGCGAAGTTGCTAGGAGATAAATTAGCGGGAACCGATATCAATGTGTGGTTAATCAACACAGGATGGTCCGGTGGATCTTATGGTGTTGGAAGTCGCATGAAGCTTTCGTACACACGTGCGATGATTACTGCAGCATTAACCGGGAAATTAACAGAGGTAACATTTGAACAAATGCCGATTTTCAATTTGGCGTTCCCTACTTCTTGTGAGGGTGTTCCAGCTGAATTATTGAATCCAAGAAATACGTGGGCTGATAAAGCTGCTTACGATGCGACCTCTGCAAGTTTAGCAGAAAAGTTTGTGTCCAACTTTGAAAAGTTCGCCGCAGAGACACATCCATCTATTTTAGCGGCAGCACCTAAAGTTTAGATTTAAGCCCTTTCCATCAATCAGCAAGAGCTTAAATGAAGTCCCTGACAGTCATGTTAGGGACTTTTTTGTTCTTACACGCCGTTTCGCTGCAGTTGCACTGCTGCGACACATATCAGTGCAACTGCAGCGTAACAACAAACAAATCGAGGATCATAACCAAAAGTTGGGGAGGGATTTAAAGAAAATGCTGATTTTTGCATAAAAAGCCCCTTGGATAATTACCTAGACTTACTAAAGTTGTTCTTGCCAGATATCTTGGTGGAACATTTTGATTTAACACAAAGCAAACAAGAAG
>CANHMH010000069.1 GCA_947461635.1 Flavobacteriales bacterium
GATTTGCAATTAAATCCGATGATAATCCGTGTTTTTTCTTTTTTATCCTGGTTCATTCCATTCGTATTGTTCGCTTACTTATTTCTAACCTATTACCTTGCGAAGAATAAGCCCATAATGCGATCGGAAAGTGCATATGCCACACGGAACAGGTGGGTAAAGTATGAATCTTGGGATTATATCGAAGCACACCAAGCATTCGTTACCAAATACTACAGCACTGACACCATGCGAAAAGAAAAATACCGACTTGATAGTGCATCCTTTATGTTTTTTGATGCCGAAACAAACGTGACCAAAAAATTCACGAAACGCTCAAAGAATGGTAAGATAGCGATTGAGGAATTATTGGAGGATCATGATTAATTTCGAATAGCTTAAAACAAACGAACATGGATATCCTTATTTACATACTTTTTGGAGGAATGCTTTTATTTTACCTAGTCTATTTCTTGTTCCGAAAGAAAATAAAGGTTGGTGAAGGTGTTTTAAGGTATGTGAAGCCCATACACTTGTTGACAGTTGGACTCATTTTCGTAAATATCATTTTGTATTTTTTTGACCTGCGTCTTCGTGGAGATTGGACACAACCCATTATCATGTGGGTGTTTTTACTTTCTAGTTTCATCCTTCAATTTCATGTGTCTTCCATGAAATTGAGTGCTGTCAAGTTTTACTTTCAATGCTTGTTTTACACTCCGTTGATTTTCGTTTTGTCCTTCATCATTCCTATGCTTGGAGCCTTTTTGTGGTATTCGTTCATGCTCTTGTTTAATTCGTATGGAGATAAACTGATTTACGAAGACAAGGAATTAAATGTGCGTTACAAATCTGGATTTTTAAGGCAAGAAAATGAATTTGATGTGTATCGAAAACAAGGGATTATAGAGAAGAAACGAATCACGCTTTTTTGGGAAGACATCTATTTTAATTCCGTTCAGAAAGTAAGCGAAAACGGTGATTTTCTAAGCATTGAATTTACTGATTTCGATACGAAGCAAAAGAAAGACACCTTAATCGATTTGGGAAATTAATGATTTACGCTCGTTTCGTTCGTTTTCCGTTGTTCGTTGTTCGTTGTTCGTTTTTCGCTGTCTGTTTTTCGATTTTCGATGTCCGTAAGCACATTGGCAAATTAGCACATTAGCACACTAGCACACTAGCACATTAACCTTACTTCAATTTTAAATCCAACAAATAAACAAAACTGGAAATTGCCGCAGCACCTAATTCTAGTTCACGTTTGTTGACACTTTCAAAGACGTCGCTCGGTGCATGGTGATAATCAAAATAACGTTGTGAATCTGGTACAAATCCAAACAAGGGAATTCCGGGGTATTGTTCTTTTAACGGACCAATATCGACTCCACCGTATCCTTTTTCAAAAACGTGTAAGTCGTAGTTTTTGTAGTTTGGAGCAAAGGTTTGAAGAAAGGCAACTTGCGCATCAGAACCATCAACGCCAAAACCACGTGGTACGAATCCACCGCGATCTGACTCCAACGCTGCAACGTGTTTTTCACCAGCAGACTTCACGATGGAAGAATAAGATTTCCCGCCCATATTTCCATTTTCTTCGTTCATGAAAAATACGACTCTCAAAGTGTGTTTCGGTTTGTAATTGAGTTCTTTCAGAATGCGCAATGCTTCTAAACAATGAATGACTCCAGCGCCGTCGTCGTGTGCACCTTCACCCGCATCCCAAGAGTCTAAATGTCCACCAAAAACAATGATTTCTTCCGGTTTCTCGCTTCCACGAATTTCAGCAATGACATTGTACGAAGTCGCATCTGGAAAAACACGGCAATCCATTTCAAAAATAAAACGAACGGTTCCTTTCTCAAGTGCGGCAGATAAAGCGCTCGCATCTGCTGTTGCCAAAGCTCCGGCTGGAATGCGTTCAACAGAATCTTCGTAATGCATGGATCCTGTGTGGGGATGTACATCCTCTGGGAGTCCAAGGGAGCGAATAATCACTGCTTTTGCTCCAAGTTTTCCTGCTTCCACGGCTCCATTTCCACGAATCGCATAACAGGCTCCGTAGGCTTTGAATGTTTGAATTTGTGTTGCATCCATCGCTTGGTTTAAAAAGACAATTTTGCCTTTAATCTTCGATGCTTTTGCTTTTTTTAGTTCGTCAATTGTTTTGAATTCAATGACTTCACCTTCCATCGTGCCATTTGTTCCAATAGAACCGCCCAAGGCGAGTAGGTGAACTTTGGTCAATTGTCCGTCGGAAGTTCGAAACCATGCACTTTCCTTTGTGCCTCTTTCCCAATGAGGAACTTTAATTTCCTGAAGGTATACACGGTCGAAACCGTAGGTATTCATCTTTGCTTGACTCCATTCCACCGCCATTTGCGCTTCCGTTGATCCGCTTAATCTTGGTCCAATGTTTTTGCATAACTGACGAAGGTTTTCGTAAGATTGACCTCGAAGTAAAGCCTCATCGTAAATAGAGCGAATCATCAAGGAATCTTGTCCAAAAAGAACTATGCTCAATGAAAGAATACAAGCGGAAAGTAGGTGTTTCATTTTTGAATTTTGCCATAAAAATAACCAAAATCCTTGGGAATCATTTGAGCTTGTAAAATCTAGCGCTTTCCGTGACTCTGTCAGGCGAGATTCTTTGTATCTTTGTTCTCAAAAAATATTTAGAATGGCTTTAAAATGTGGAATTGTCGGCTTGCCGAATGTTGGAAAATCAACTTTATTTAACTGTTTATCAAATGCAAAGGCGCAATCGGCGAATTTCCCTTTTTGTACCATAGAACCAAATGTAGGAACGACATCCGTTCCAGATCCACGTTTGCAGAAATTAGAAGCGTTGGTAAATCCAGAGCGCGTTATGCCAACAACGATGGAAATTGTTGACATCGCAGGATTGGTGAAAGGCGCATCGAAAGGTGAAGGACTTGGGAACCAATTTCTTGCAAATATTCGCGAGACAGATGCGATTTTGCACGTGCTACGTTGTTTTGATGACGGAAACATTATTCACGTTGATGGAAGTGTCAACCCAATTCGCGACAAAGAAATCATTGACATCGAGTTGCAATTAAAAGACTTAGATTCTGTAGAGAAAAAGATCCAAAGTTTGGCTCGTGTCATTAAGTCTGGAGACAAGGATGCGGTGAAAGAAAACGAGTTAGCGCACAAAATCAAAGAAGGATTAGAGCAAGGTCGTTCAATCCGTGGCTTGGATTTCACACAAGAAGAATTTGACATCATTCATAAATTCAATTTAATCACTTCGAAACCTGTGATGTACGTGTGTAACGTAGATGAAGATTCTGTAAAAACTGGAAATGCACACGTAGAAGCTGTAAAAGCAGCCGTAGCAAGTGAAAACGCAGAAGTGATGATCATTGGAGCGAAAATCGAAGCGGATATTACAGAATTGGAAACATATGAAGAACGTCAAATGTTCCTTGATGAACTTGGATTAGAAGAACCAGGAGTAAATCGTTTGATTCGTCAAGCGTATCATTTATTGAACTTACAAACCTATTTTACTGCTGGAGTGAAAGAAGTGCGTGCTTGGACTATTCGTAAAGGAATGACTGCTCCACAAGCAGCAGGTGTGATTCATAGTGATTTCGAAAAAGGATTCATCCGTGCGGAAGTGATGAAATACAACGATTTTATTACCTACGGATCTGAAAGCGCTGTCAAAGAAGCTGGAAAATTCAAAGTAGAAGGAAAAGAATACGTAGTAGAAGATGGAGATGTGATGCATTTCCGTTTCAACGTTTAAAAAGAGCAGAAAATGATAGCAGCAAATAATCCAAGTTTACGGTCATGGATTTCAGTTCCGGAAGGATCTGACTTCCCGATACAAAACCTTCCTTTTGGCGTATTTACGAAAAGTGGATCCACAGCTCGTGTTGGAACGCGCATTGGTGATACTGTGATTGATTTATCCATACTTACAGCATCTGGTCAACTGGAAGTTGCTGGATTTACCGCGGAAGATTTCTCACAAGAATGTTTGAATCCCATGATGAAAAAAGGAAAAGAGGCAACACGTCGTTTGCGTCAAGCCCTTTCGGATCTTTTTTCAACGGAAAATCACGCTGCAGCTTCAAATGAATCAATTCAAAAGGCATTATTTTCAGTAAACGAAGTTGACATGTGTATGCCGGTTCAAATTGGTGACTACACGGACTTTTACTCAAGCAAAGAACACGCAACAAATGTTGGAATCATGTTCCGTGATCCAGCAAATGCTTTGTTGCCAAACTGGTTATGGATTCCTGTTGGATACCACGGACGTTCGTCTTCTGTGATTATTTCTGGACAGGATATTCATCGTCCAAAAGGACAAATCAAACCGGACGATAACGAACCGCCAATTTTTGCCGCTTCTCGTCAAGTTGATTTCGAACTAGAAATGGGATTCATCACCTACGATGGAAAGCCACTTGGTGATTCTATTTCTACAAATGAAGCAGAAGACTTTATTTTCGGAATGTGCTTATTCAACGATTGGTCTGCACGTGACATTCAGAAATGGGAATATGTTCCACTTGGACCATTCCTAGCGAAAAACTTTGCTTCGTCTATTTCTTGTTGGATTGTTACCTTGGATGCGTTGCAACCGTTTGCGGTGGAATCTCCAGAACAAGATCCAGCAGTACTGTCTTACTTGACTTTTGAAGGAAAAAAATCATACGATATTCAATTAGAGGTTGGTTTAACTCCGGAAAACACAACGGAAAAAATCATTTCTAACTCGAATTTTAAATACATGTACTGGAACATGTCGCAACAATTAGCACATCATACGGTGAACGGTTGCAATGTACGTTGTGGAGATTTAATGGGTTCAGGAACAATTTCTGGTTCCACTCCTGATTCCTTTGGTTCGATGTTGGAATTGGCTTGGAAAGGAACAAAACCATTACTGATGAACGATGGAACGGAACGACGCTTTATTCAAGATGGTGATACCGTTACGATGCGTGGCTATTGTCAGAATAATGATGTTCGAATTGGCTTCGGTGAAGTAAAAGCAAAAATTTTACCTTCAAAATAAATGCAAGCATACGATTCCAGTCAAATTGATTTAGAAAGAGAACGCGTTGAAATTTTAAATGCGTTTAAAGGCTTGTTAAGAGCCATGAAGGATCGAAGTCGTGAGGAGACGAAAATGATCCGAAAGGCTTTCGATATTGCATTGGAAGCGCACAAAGATATGCGTCGCAAATCTGGCGAACCGTATATTTATCATCCTATTGCAGTTGCTAGAATTTGCGCGGAAGAAATGGGATTGGAACCAATCGCCGTGGCTTGTGCTTTGTTGCACGATACAGTGGAAGATACTTATATCACCTTACAAGACATCGAAGATATTTTCGGCTCCAAAGTTAGAACCATCATTGATGGACTCACGAAAATCCCAGAAGTATTCGACGAAAATACCTCGATTCAAGCAGAGAATTTTCGTAAAATGATTCTCACCATTTCTGATGATTTCCGTGTCGTACTTATTAAACTAGCGGATCGACTTCACAACATGCGTACGCTTTCAAGCATGAAGGTCGAAAAGCAATTGAAAATTGCTTCAGAAACACGTTTTCTGTATGCACCTTTAGCTCACAGATTGGGCTTGTATCCAATAAAGACGGAATTGGAAGATCTTTCTATGAAGTACTGTGAACCAGAGGTGTTTAAAGACATAGACTCCAAACTAAAAAGTACACAGGATGTCAGAAATCGGTTTATTCGTCGATTCGTTGCGCCAATTAAAGAGGAACTAGAGAATCAAGGATATCATTTCGATATCAAAGCGCGTCCAAAATCAATTTTTTCGATTTGGCGAAAAATGCAATTAAAAAGCGTTCCTTTCGAAGAGGTGTTTGACTTATTTGCCCTGCGCATCATTGTTGACACGCCCTACGAATTAGAAAAAGCGGATTGTTGGAGAATTTACAGTATTGTCACAGATTTTTACCAGCCAAGTCCGGATCGCTTGCGTGACTGGATTTCGACTCCAAGAGCGAATGGATACGAATCCTTGCATACAACGGTGATGTCCCCACAAGGACGCTGGGTAGAGGTTCAAATTCGTTCCAAACGAATGGATGATATCGCTGAACATGGATTAGCGGCACATTATAAATACAAAGAATCGAAGACAGACGAAAATAAATTCGATCGTTGGATTGCGGAAATCCGTGATTTATTGGACAGTCCAGACATGAATGCCTTGGACTTTGTCAATGACTTCAAACTGAACTTGTTCAATGACGAAATCTATGTATTTACTCCTAAAGGAGAGTTACGTGTGTTGCCAACAGGTTCAACGATATTAGATTTTGCTTACGACATACACACGGAAATTGGTGATCGTTGCATTGGTGCAAAAGTCAATAACCGTTTAATGCCATTGAGTTATCAATTGTTAAACGGCGATCAATTGGAGATTTTAACCTCCAAAAAACAAAAGCCAAATGATGAATGGTTGAAATTTGTGGTTACAGCGCGTGCAAAACAAAAAATTAAATCCTCTCTCAACGAAGAAAGGAAGCAAATCGCTTCCGATGGAAAGGAAATTCTAGAGCGAAAGTTCAAGCAATTTAATGTCCGAATGACGCAAGAAAATATTCAGTATTTAACGAATCATTTTCATGTGTCGACCATCAGTGAACTCTATTTTCGCATTGCCAAAGGGAAAGTTGATCTGTCCAAACTACGCGAATTGGAAGTAGTAAATGGGATGCTTCAATCTCAGAAAAAAATCCAATCTAAAAAAATCAACAGTGGTTCGGAGGAAGGTACCTTCGAGGGAATCAACACGGATAAGGATACGATCATAATCGGTGAGGATTTCAAAGGCTTTGATTACCAATTGGCTCGATGTTGTAATCCAATTCCTGGAGATAAGATTTTTGGTTTTATCACCATCAGTAGTGGGATTAAAATTCACCGTTTTACTTGTCCGAATGCCGTTCACTTGATGTCAAAATTAGCCTACCGATGCCTCAAGGCGAAGTGGGAAGGTGAGCAATTAGTGGAGCGTATTGCAGCAATCCGAATCGTTGGAATTGATCAATTGGGGATGGTAAATCGTTTAACAGAAATCATCTCTAAACAAAATCATGTGAACATGAAAAGCATTTCATTTGAAACAAATGATGGTGTTTTTGAAGGCCGAATCAAAGTGTTGGTTTTTGATACGGCACAATTGGAACAATTAACTCGAAAATTCGAGGAGGTGGAAGGTGTTCAGCGTGTAACCCGTTGGGATTCTGCAGAAGGCGAAGAGATTCAATAATCTTTACGAATGGAGTAGGGGTCTTTCGGTCTCAACATCGGATTCCATGAAAATCCTTTGATAAATTGTTCTTCCGCTTTGATTTGATCCATTGGATAGAATATACCATCCGGTTTGTCGTAATACGTAATTGATTTCACTTCTCCACTATCAAGTTCCACCAATAAATCTGACGCAAACAATCGGTTCATTCCCTTACGGATTTTCACTAGGCTTGAATCCGTTTTTTTCTCCTCTTCCGGATAAAAAATGGTCCACGCATTGCCTTTGGCCTCCGCTTTCACTAATTCATTATTGACAAAATATGCGGTCATTTTCCTACCAGCAAGTTGATTGTAATATTTACCGGAATCAATTTCCATCACAGCACTGGCATTATCAAAGATGTCAATTTGATTAATGGAACTATCTTTCAAACTAATTTTCATTGAATTCCCTTTCAGTTCGGCATTTTCAGCCCAGATTTTCGGTTGACTTTTTAAATACAATTCTTCCGTTTTCGGTTGATAAATGGCAGAATCACATACACCTTGTATCGCTTTGTTGTAAATACGCACTTTTCGATGGGCCATTGTTTCAGTTGTACGATTCAATGAATCTTTGTGCATAATGAGGCTGTCCGCATGTATGTACAAGGTATCACCGTCATAAACCTTAAATGCTAAGGTATTTCCTGTTAAATAGGCGAGATGTAAAGTGTTACTTGATTTTGCCTTATTTCCCATAAAGGCCATGTTTTGAGTGAAATCTTTGTAATAAACGTTTCCTCTTCCTTCGTAATCATTCAGTTTTGTATTCAAAAACAAGGTATCTCCTTTGATGATACTGGTTTTTTGAATCACTTCCGCTTGTTTGTATAAGACTCCTTCTTCTGTTTGAACATGGAACCAACCTTTTTTGCAATGAATGACAAGGCTATCGTTTTTCATGGTTGTAGGACCAAAGAAATATAACTTTTGTTGTTCATAGGCAAATTGCAGCGTATCCGTCGTGACGTTCAAGTCATTTTTTCGGTAATCGACATCTCCACTAAAAAAGAAACTTCCGTTGTTTGGATAGAAATAACCCAGCGTACTTGTAATGCGTTCATTTGAAACGATGGATTCAATGCGGCCTTTGTTGCGGTAAATGGCTCTTCCTTTTTTCGCATCGTAATCCAGTGAGTCTGAACTTAATTTATACTCTTGATCTCTCACACGAACATCGCCCCAAAGTTTTGCATATTTGTTTGATTCATCATAATAAAGTGAATCACAATAAAGATTGACATCACCTTTACGTATGTGAACATTTCCGTAAGCGTTGACGATCTTTTGCTTGTCTTGGTAATGTGCGGAGTCGCAATACATGGTATTTCCATGATAAACAAAACTTACTGTTCCCACTAATCGATGCTTGCCAGAAGCTTTGTTGTAGTAGATCTTTTCAGAACCGGGCAGTAACTCAAGAGTTTTCTTTTGAGCACATACCTTTCCACTCAAAAAAAATGCGCTCAAGAAGAGCGCAATTTGTATGAATGGTTTGATGTTCATTTTAGTGATTGGCTAATGTTTGTTTTCTATCTGGTCCGACAGATACAACGTTAATTGGCACGTTTAATTGTGCTTCCAAATACGTTACATATTTTTTAAGTGCGTCTGGTGCGGATTCGTAATCTGACAATTCTGTTAAATCACAATTCCATCCTTCCAATTCTTCATAAACAGGAGTGAAATCTAAATCACTCACATCAAAAGGAAAATCATACACTTTCTCACCATTAACGAGGTAATGTGTACACACACTAATTTTATCAAAAATACTTAAAACGTCTGCTTTCATCATGGAAAGTTCCGTTACTCCATTGATCATTATTGCGTAACGCATTTGAACAAGGTCAATCCATCCGCAGCGACGTGGACGTCCAGTAGTAGCGCCGAATTCACGACCCTCTTTACGGATTTCTTCTCCAACTTCGTCATCAAGTTCCGTTGGGAAAGGACCACTACCAACGCGTGTGCAGTAAGCTTTGAAAATACCAATGACTTTTCCGATACGCGTAGGAGCAATACCAAGTCCGGTACATGTTCCAGCTGTAACCGTATTTGAAGAAGTAACAAAAGGATACGTTCCAAAGTCGATGTCTAACATTGTCCCTTGAGCACCTTCTGCCAAAACGCGTTTTCCGTTTAACAAAGCAGTATTCAAGTAATGTTCGCTGTCAACGGCTTGTAAATTTTTCAACGATTCTATGGCATCCATCCACGGTTTTTCGAGGGATGAAAGATCATATTCGAATCCTTCGTAATGTTTGAGCATCCCTACGTGTTTTTCCACGAGAGCGTCATATTTTTCTTGGAAGTTTGGAGAGAAAATATCTCCAACACGTAAACCGTTTCTTCCTGTTTTATCCATGTAAGTTGGTCCTATTCCTTTTAGAGTGGATCCAATTTTATTTTTACCTTTTGCTGTTTCTGAAGCAGCATCTAGAAGTCTATGCGTTGGTAAAATCAAATGTGCTTTTTTCGAAAGCAACAAGCGGTTTTCAAAATCAATATTGAATGGTGCTAATTTATCTAACTCGCCTTTGAAAATAACTGGGTCAATTACGACACCATTCCCAACAAGATTGACAACATTCGCATGAAAAATCCCTGAAGGAATTGTGTGAAGTACGTGTTTAATACCATTAAATTCCAATGTGTGTCCGGCATTTGGTCCACCTTGAAAACGTGCAATAATATCGTAATCAGGAGTCAACACATCGACAATTTTCCCTTTACCTTCATCACCCCATTGTAATCCTAACAATACATCTACTTTCATGCTTATTTTTTAAAGTATGCTTTGACCTCTGTCATGGTGTTCGCCATATGAAACACTTGATTGATTTTAGTCAGTTCAAAAATTTTTGTTAATTGATCATTTACATTTAGTACAACAACATCGCCTTGATTCAAACGGGCGCGTGTAAGTACTTTGACAAAAAATGCAATTCCAGATGAGTTGACATAAGCGAGCTTTGCCAAATCTAAAACGACATTCCAATTCGTTAATGAATTTAATAGTTGTTGTGCATCCGTTAGGTCGGCATCCGACATTAATTTACCATCAAAGGATAAAACGGTATAATCTGCATCAAGATGTAAATTCACGGTCATTTCTATGATTTTGGTTGATTTTTAATTCCATAAAAATAGAGAGAGTGGTGCTGAACTGTCACTTGAAAAAGTTCTTCAATCGTCGCTTTGATTTGTTGGATACGCGGATCACAAAATTCGATTACTTCTCCTGTATCTGTGCAGATTACATGATCATGTTGTTTGGAGCCATGAGAACGTTCAAATTGCGCCAAATTTTTTCCGAATTGATGTTTTCTGACAAGGTTACAAGCCAAAAGTAAATCAATGGTATTGTACAGCGTTGCGCGTGAAACACGGTAATTATGATTTTTCATTTTGATGTAAAGTGTTTCAATATCAAAATGTCCTTCATATTGGTATATCTCTGCTAGAATAGCAAAGCGTTCGGGCGTTTTTCTGTGACCGTTCTGTTCGAGGTAAGCCGCAAAAATATCCTTTACTGTCCCTGAAAGTTCCGTTATATTCATAATTTCA
>CANHMH010000070.1 GCA_947461635.1 Flavobacteriales bacterium
AATGATTTAACGTATTGGTCCCTGTAAAAATTATTCAAATGAAAAAAACGATCATCATCACCGGCGGTGCCGGATTCATTGGTTCACACGTTGTTCGACGTTTTTTGATAAATTACCCGGATTACCTGATTGTGAACGTGGATAAATTGACCTACGCAGGGAATTTAGAAAACCTTAAAGATGTTGCGAATCATCCCAATTATCGTTTCGAACGTGCGGATATTGTAGATGCAGATGCAATTCGTTCCATTTTTCAGAAATATGATGTAACAGATGTCATTCACCTTGCAGCGGAATCTCATGTTGATCGTTCCATTGAAGGTCCAATGGACTTCGTTATGACGAATGTTGTTGGAACTGTCAATCTACTTCAAGCAGCAAAAGACGCTTGGAAAGGAAGAACAGGAAATATCTTTCATCATGTATCCACGGATGAAGTCTATGGAAGTTTGGGTGATGAAGGCCTTTTCACGGAAAACACTCCTTACGATCCAAGAAGTCCATATTCAGCATCGAAAGCATCTTCTGATCATTTTGTGATGGCATTTTACCACACGTATGGATTACCAATCAAAATGTCGAATTGTTCCAATAATTACGGAAGTCATCACTTTCCAGAAAAGTTGATTCCTTTAATGATTCATAATATTCAGCATAAAAAACCGCTTCCAGTTTACGGTTTAGGAGATAACATCCGTGATTGGTTGTGGGTGGAAGATCACGCTAGTGCGATTGACGTCATTTTCCATACTGGAAGAATTGGTGAATCATACAATGTTGGTGGGCTAAACGAATGGACAAACATCGAATTAGTCCGTTTTTTATGTCAGCTAATGGATGAAAAATTAGGGAGAAGCAAAGGAGAATCTGAAGAATTGATTACCTACGTAACGGATCGTGCAGGTCATGATAAGCGCTATGCCATCGATGCTTCGAAACTTGAAGAAGAACTCGGCTGGACTCCATCCATTACCTTTGAAGAAGGACTTTCCAAAACAGTTGATTGGTACCTAGAAAATCAGGATTGGGTGGAAAAAGTGACGAGTGGTGCGTATCAGGATTACTATGAGATGATGTATAATAAGCGTTAATGTGCTAATTTTTAATGTGCTAATTTTTAATGTGCTAATTATTCAATGTGCTAATGTGCTAATGACCTAATTTGCTAATGACCTAATGTGCTAATTATTATGAGCTTTTTTAAAAATCTTTTCAGTTCAAAATCTAATGCCACATTTGATTTAAGTCAACTTGAGGTTGATATGCATAGCCATTTAATTCCTGGAATTGACGACGGTTCTCCATCCATGGATCATACCATTGCGATGTTAGCTAAATTTGAACAATTGGGCTATCGAAAAGTAGTAACAACACCGCATATATTAAACGATGTACATCCAAATACACCGGAAACAATTCTTGGAGGACTAGCAGATGTCCGTGCGGAAATCAAACGATTAGGAATGAAGATTGAGATCGAAGCTGCCGCCGAATATTACTGTGACGAATCCTTCCTTCCAATAATAGAACGCAACGAAATTTTAAGTTTTGGCAATAACTATGTACTTATGGAATTTGGATTTTTGAGTCCATCACAGTACGAAGCACAAGCACTCTTTAATTTACAAGTTGCGGGATATACACCAGTCATTGCGCATTACGAACGCTATCCTTATTATTTTGGAGATTTCAAAAAAGTAGATGAATTACGTGAACGAAATATTCAAATTCAAGTCAATTTAAATTCCTTGGCAGGACACTATGGTCCAGGCGTAAAAAAAATGGCAGAACAATTGATTAAAAACAAACAAGTCGATTTTCTCGGGACAGATTGTCACCGTATTGAGCACCTGACAATCCTCGAAAGTCATTTAAGTGCACCTATTTTCAAGCATATCGAAGGTTTGACCTTAAAAAACAAGCTGTTGTGACAATACATTTCCTTCGTCACGCCAAAACCAATCAACTTAGTCCAAGCGGTCGCGATTACGATCGTGAATTGCTCCCTCATGGATATGAGCAACTAAAAGAATTTCGTGAATTTTCAAGTTTAAGATTAAATCCTATTGAACACATTTATTGTTCTTCCGCAATGCGAACGCGTCAAACTCTAAAGGAAATCATTGAACTATTTCCCAAAGCTACCATTTCATTTCACGAAGATCTGTACCTCTCAACTTGGACTGAATTACTTCACTTCATCACTGAAAAAAACACTAAACAAACACTCTTACTTATTGGACACAACGAAGGACTTTCTGACCTTGTTTCCTATTTGAGCAACACCGACATTCACTTGAAAACCTGCGGATACATACAACTTTCCTTTCCTTTTGAGCATTCTGGATACATTTCCGCTGGAACGGGGAGTATTGTGGAAACGTTTCGGGTTGTTTGATGGTTAATTTGCTAATGTGCTAGTTGTCTAATGTGCTAGTTGTCTAATGTGCTAATGTGCCAATGATTTAATGTGCTATTTGTTTAGTGGGCTAATGTGCTAATGGTTTAGTGTGCTAATGGTGTTATGTGTTAGTTTCATTCTGTCGTAGCGAAAATCCATTAGCAAATTGATCCACTGGTAAATTAACACATTGATCCATTAGTTTATTTGCAAATTAGCAAATTAGTACATTAGCACATTAGCACATTGTATTCAGTATATTTGTCAAATGCAAGAACTCTTCAATTCTTTTTCACAGCGTTTCGGATCGAATCAGGTTCAAATAATGGAACGAAATAACCATGCTTTTTTCTTGATTCACATACCCGGACCGAAAGAACTAAGAATTTTAATGACGACAGGATTGTCTGATCACCACATGAATGTTCATGATAAACACATAGGAGAGGAATGGAAAGAACTGTATTTCTTGATTCCGAGTTACTGGGACTTAAGCGACGAACAAGATTCCAACATGAATTGGGTCTTTGATTGGTTAAGCAAACTAAAAAACTACATCATTTCTCATGACACTTGGCTTGGACCAGGACACACGCTTCAAACAGGAAAGGAAATGAATCCGATTTCTCCAAACATGAAACAGAATCACTTTATTTTGTCCGACCCCATTGAATTAACAGAGGAATTAGCCCCAATTCAGTTAGAAGGGAAATCCATCGGGTTTTTAGCATTGATTCCAATCTTCGCTGACGAAATGGACTACAAACAAGGAAAGGGGACCGCGAAACTTTTTGCGAAATTCGCTTTGCAAAACATTACGGAAAAATTGGATAATTTTCGATCAACGGCACTAAAAACTCGTTGGAATTTCTTTGCCAAATGAATCAAAAATCGCTACAAGCACACATTGCACTATTGTTGGTGAACGTTCTTTACGGTGCAAGTCATGTATTAGCCAAAGGTGTTATGCCTGCTTATTTGACACCAACAGTTTTTATTCTATTTCGTGTTATCGGAGCAACGGCTTTATTCTGGATTGTTCTAAGCTTAACGAAACGATCAAAAATTGAACGCAAAGATTTCCCACTAATCGCCTTATGTGGACTTTTTGGTGTTGCCATAAATCAACTCTTTTTCTTTCACGGATTAAATCTTTCTTCAGCATTCAATTCCGGAATTATTATGGCTATGAATCCGATTATGGTAATCATTTTATCCTTTTTTCTTTTGAAGGAACGTCTGACAGCATTCAAAATAACAGGAATTACATTGGGTGCTACAGGAGCCATTTTATTAACGTTAAAAGCTTCAACCCATTTCGGGGATTCACGCTTGGGAGATTTGTTTCTCTTCCTGAATGCGCTTAGCTATGCGATTTACCTCGTTATCGCTAAACCACTCATGAAAAAATACAGTCCAATTCAAGTAATTACCTGGGTTTTTACGTTTGGACTTCTTTTCGTGTTACTCTTCCCTCCTACCTTGAACGAATTGAGTCAAACCAATTTTCAAGGTATTCCAAACGAAATTTGGTGGAAAATTAGCTACGTTGTAATTGGAGTTACTTTTTTAACTTATTTACTCACCATCTTTGGATTGAAGTACTTGAGCGCAACAATTTCCAGTGCCTATATCTATACTCAACCAGTAATGGTCTTACTATTTACCTTTTTGTTTGCCTTCATTGGATGGTCCGAGGATTACCGAAGCTCCATTACTTCAGAAAAGATTCTGTATATGTTCGTTATATTTACAGGAGTTTACTTGACCTCTAAATCAACCTCCAAAAAATGAAAAATCTTCTTTTTTGCTTTATACTTTTGTGTGTTTCCTTCAGCTGGGGACAAAAAAAAATAATTAACAATGCTGCATACCCAGAATGGAAACGATTGGAGAAACAGCAATTCAGTAAAAACGATAGTTGGATTACGTACGAAATCAATCCGCTCATTGGAGATGGATACCTGCATTGGTATGAAATTGCAACAGGTAAACACGATTCGCTTCTACGAGGAAAGGATGCACAACTTGATCCAAACGGACAATTCATTGCTTGGAAAGTAACTCCAGGTTTTGACACCTTGCGAAACTGTGAATTAAACAAAGTAGACAAAAAAAAATGGCCAAAAGACAGCCTTTATATTTACTTGACAGCAAACGATTCACTGATCAAAATTCCAAAATTGAAATCATTCAAAGTGACTGAAGATGCTTCCGTACTAGCGTATTTATCGGAAGTGAGTTCCAAACCCGCGCCCGAAATCAAAAAGAATTGGCTACAAAAACACGCTTTCGTGAAGGAGAAAAAACCAGTTGAAAAACCCAAAAGCGATGGACATCAACTCACCTTATGGACTACTACAAGCTCATGGAATCAAGCGAATGTTACTAAATATTCTTTACCGAAAAATGGAAAATACGTAGCAATTGTTACCCAACAAAAACTAAAGAACGATTCCTCGCAAGTACGCATCTACGAGGTCGCAACACAAACACTTATCAAAGAATTTGACCGAAATACGGCGTGTGAGGTTCCGGTGTGGAATGAAGACGGTACGCGTTTGGCATTTTTTTCTAGCTTGGACACCAATAAAGTAAAACAATTTGAATTGAATGTTTATGACCTCATTTCTAATAAAACATGGATTTTCGGTGACACACTTACACCTGATTTCGACACCTTGAAAGGAATATCAGAAAACCGCAACCCCATTTTTACACAAGACAATCGATTTTTGTTTTTTGGTGTAGCTGAACGAGTGAAACAAGAGGCAAAAGACTCACTTCTTGAATCGGAGAAAGTCCGTGTAGACATCTGGCATTACAATGATCAGGAACTTCAAGCGCAGCAATTGGTGCAACTCAGTCAAGAGAAAAAACGCAGTAACCTTTACGTCTTTCGCTTTGACAACGAGAAAATTATCCCACTGAGCAACGACACATTAAATGTTCGAGTATCAGACCAACAAATCGGAGATTACCTACAAGCAACAAGCAATGAATCCTACGCCATTCAACAACAGTGGAAGTCACCCGGACTGGAAGATGTCTACCGCATTTCTTTAATCGATGGTTCGATTGAAATCCTCATAAAAGGACTGGCTTATCCAGGAATCCTCTCTCCAAAAGGAAGGTACTTCACGTATTTCAATCCATCGAAAAGTCAACACATCTTGTTAGATATCCCGGCGAAAAAGCTTGTCTACATGAACGTATTTCGAAACGACATTACCTGGAATGAGGATATCAACGGGCAACCGATGGAAGCAGGTCCGGAAGGATGGATCGGTTTCGATCGCAGCGAAGAACATGTCTACTTTAAGTCCCGTTTCGACCTCTGGGATTATCAAATTAGCAGTCAGAAATTACACTCCTTATCAAATGAATGGGCAACGAAAAACCAAGTGCGTTTGGATTTAGTTCAATGGGAAAAGGATAGTATTTACATCGATCTTAACGATTGTTATGCGACGAGCTTTGAACTTTCCACCAAAAAAGAAGGACTGCATCACTTCGATGCAAGTCAAACGAACGGCTTGCGTCAAATCATACAAATTCCTGCACGCATTTCCTTAATCGAACGTTCACCAAATAAACACCATTATTTTTTCCGCTGGATGACGGTTTCACATTACCCAGAATTGGAATTGTGGAACGACCAATACCAGCCAGAAGGAGTCTTGTCTATCACAAATCCACAGCAAAAGGATTATAACTGGGCAACGAGTGAAATCGTTAAATGGAAAGCTTATGACGGACAGAATCTTGAGGGAATTCTATACAAACCGGCAGATTACGATGCGACTAAAAAATACCCGCTGCTTCTATATTACTATGAATTGAATTCGGACAATTTGAATAACTATCAAAGTCCACGTCCATCCGCAAGTACAATTAATCCCACAGAATATGCGTCTGCAGGATACCTTGTATTCATTCCAGACATTCGTTACGAGATTGGTCACCCTGCCAAATCGGCATATAATTGCATCATGAGCGCAACAGATTACCTCATCAAACATTTTCCAATTGATTCAATGCACATGGGCTTACAAGGTCAAAGTTGGGGTGGATATCAAACCGCTCAACTTGTTACCATGACCAAAAGATACGCGGCAGCGATGGCTGGAGCTCCCGTTGGAAATATGATTTCTGCATATGGTGGAATTCGCTGGGGATCTGGATTAAACCGTCAATTTCAATACGAATCGACGCAAAGTCGCATCGGAAAAACCATTTGGGACGCACCGGAATTATACATTGAAAACTCACCCTTATTCCATTTACCTAACGTAACGACACCATTATTAATTATGGCCAATGACCGCGATGGTGCTGTTCCATGGTACCAAGGACTAGAACTTTACAACGGAATGAGACGTCTTGGCAAACCATGCTGGATGTTGAATTACAACGATGATGATCACAACTTAACAAAACTTCCATACAAAATGGACTTAAGTATTCGCATGCGTCAATTCTTTGATCATTACTTACAAGGGAAAACTGCACCAATTTGGTTGAAAGATGGAATTCCTGCAGTCGATAAAGGACAGAAATTAGGATATGAAACGGAGTAAATTTTGGCTATTGACTACCTGTATTATTCTTGTAGGCATTGCTATTTTAAGTTTGCTTCCACCAAAATCAGGTTTAGAAATTCATTCCAATGATAAAGTCAATCACTTTGTAGCATACGCTTGCCTCACCTTTTCAGGTTTAGCGGCCAAGATTCTTAAGAGGGAATTTGGAATGGTTTTATTTATTATTCTGTTCGGAATTTTAATGGAATGGCTTCAAGGATTTGTTCCTGGAAGAGATCAATCTTTTTTTGATACTGTGGCAAATATCCTAGGCGTTGGGATTGGATTTTTCATTTATCGCTCTTTACGTCGCTTATCTTTTATGAATTAAACCTTATTCTCAGGGTCATCAGACTTAACTTGCGTAGGTTTGTATTCATAGGTCACGATGATTTCACTCGAAATGTTTCGCATTTCCTCTTGCTTGCGCAGAGCTTCTTCCTCCATGATGCGAATCCTTTCGTTGTACATCCCTTCTAAATCAGGAGGTTCTATCCCAAGTTCTTTTTCAATTTCATATTGGTATTTCGGTCGCTGTGGTCCTCTACTTCGATACACAAAAGCCAAAATGATTCCAACAATCATCCCACTTAAGTGACCTTCCCAGGAAATCCTTTCTTTTGTGGGGAAAATCCCCCAGATCATCGATCCATAGAGAAAGACGATAAACAGAGACAAGGCCTGCAAGGGTAAGTATTTGCGTAAAACACCTGAAGTAAATAAAAAGGCGGCTAAACTGTAAATGACTCCGCTCATTCCAATGTGATGTGCACCATTATCTGCGCCAAAGGTCCAAAGTAAGAATCCGGTTAAGAACCAACTCAAAAGAAAAACTTTCAAGGCAATTTCTTTATAAGAGTAAAACAATAGCGTGATCAATAAAAATGCGGGTACGGAATTATTTAAAATATGTTTTAAATCGGAGTGAGCATGAATCCAAGGCATGAAAAAGATTCCTTTTAATCCAGAAACCTGTTTTGGAACAACTCCAAGCAGATGAAAATCATATACAAACAAGAAATCCGCCCAATAAATCAACCACATAATTATCAAAGCCACCAAAGCAGGTGGAATGGCATTTCTGAAGTGAGATTCAAAGGGTGTTGTTTTCTGCATTGAGCTTCGGATGTCAAAAGATATGCCTAGTTAAAAATACTGACAGACTGTCCTAAAAATAAAGGTTCTATTTTTAACAATCCCTTATCTTTGTAACATGGAGGAAATTAAAAACAAGGTCAAGGAAAGTAGTCTTATTCAGATGGACTTGGCGCATTTTAAACCTAAAGAAAAGATTGTTGGACTTGACTTAGCAGATCAGCTGTGGCAGGGACTTGTTTTGAAGGAAAAAGACTTTCGGACATGGATTAAAACCGAAGATTGGGTAACGTATGAAAATCTGGCTGTTTATATTCATTGTTCTGCTGATGCCATTGTTCCAACCTGGGCGTATATGTTAATCGCAGCGGCCTTAGCTAATCACGCCTCACATGTAGTGGTGGGTTCAATGTTAGATTTAGAAAAATCACTGATTGAAGAAAATATTGATAAACTAGATTTAAGTGGTTTTCAAGACGGAAAAGTCATTGTTAAAGGCTGTAGTGATATTACATGCCCAGAATTCGCCATGGTAAAGCTAGTTCAAAAGTTACAACCCGTTGTACAATCTATCATGTACGGAGAACCTTGTTCGACAGTCCCCATTTATAAGCGCAAATAGAATGAATATAAAAGCTTGGTTAAACGCGGCAAGGTTAAGAACCTTACCATTATCTGTTTCAGGAATCATTGTAGGGTCAGGTTTGGCGGCTGTTTTAGACAAATGGGATTGCCTTATTTTCTCACTGGCAATGTTTACAACAATCGGATTTCAAGTAGTTTCAAACTTTGCTAACGATTTAGGCGATAGTCAAAAAGGGACAGATAACGAACACCGTGTCGGGCCAAAACGCACGATTCAAGCCGGATTAATTTCCCAAAAAGCAATGAAACGCGGGATTTTTCTAACAGCACTTTTATCCGCAGCAGCAGCTATTTCATTAATTGCCATTAGTGCTAAGAATTTAACGTCGCAATCGATGTTTGTTTACCTCGTTCTTGCCGGTCTGTGCATCCTCGCTGCAATTACCTATACTGTTGGTAAAAATGCCTACGGATACCGTGGACTAGGTGACGTCATGGTCTTTATCTTTTTTGGATTAGTCAGCGTATTAGGTGTTTTTCAGTTGTATGGCTTATCGTTTGAATGGCTTGCTTTGTTTCCAGCAATTACTATAGGACTTTGGAGTACAGCCGTTCTAAATTTGAATAACCTACGTGACATTGAAAATGACCGAAAATCTAAAAAAAACACTTTAGTGGTGCAATTAGGGTTCAAAAAAGGAAAATTCTACCATGCCTTCTTAATCATCGCTGGTGCCTTGTTCTGGTGGACAACCGTTTATTTTCTTGTAACACTTACGCAAAATATATTCTTGTTTTTAGCTCTGTTACCAAGTGTGTTTCTTTTTGTACACCTGAAAAAGGTATTCTTGACCACCGTTCCTGCAAGCCTTGATCCCGAACTAAAAAAAGTAGCATTATTGACTTTTTTCTCTTCGGTTATATTCGCGCTCATCTTGAATTATTAAATTTATTTATTGCTTGAAATTGTCCCGTTTTGGTAGATTAATTTCCTTAAATTTGCATCAGTTTTTAAAAGAAATAGAACATGAATATTTTGGTTTGCATCAGTAAAGCTCCAGATACCACTTCTAAAATTGCGTTCACAAACAATAGTACGCAATTTGATGAAAATGGAGTTCAATATATTGTTAATCCATACGACGAGTGGTATGCGCTTGTACGAGCATTGGAATTAAAAGAGTCAATTGGCGGAAATGTCACGATTATTACTGTTGGAACAACGGCAGATGAAGCCATTATCCGTAAAGCTTTAGCGATTGGTGCTGATGAAGCCGTGCGTATCGATGCAGATCCAAAAGACGCGTATTTTGTTGCCATGCAAATTTCATCTTATGCGAAATCAAAAGGATTTGACATCGTAATGACTGGAAAAGAAACCATTAATTACAATGGTTCTCAAGTAGGTGGAATGATTGCAGAAGCAATGGATTTACCGTTTGTTTCTTTAGCAACTAAATTGGAAGCGAGTGGTTCAAAACTTACCCTGGAGCGAGAAATTGTTGGAGGAGTTCAAGTCGTTGAAGTTCAAACGCCAGCGGTTATCTCTTGTGCAAAAGGAATGGCTGAGCAACGTATTCCAAACATGCGCGGTATCATGGCAGCTCGAACAAAGCCATTAACAGTGATTCCTGCTGAAGCAGTGGAAGACTTAACAAGCTATGCTTCATACACCATGCCAAATGCGAAGTCCTCCGTAAAAATGATCGACCCTTCCAATATGGATGAGCTTGTCGCTCTATTACACAATGAAGCTAAAGTAATTTAAGAAAAGACACATGGTACTCGTATATATCAATTCAACAACTGGATTATCCAAAGCAGCTTTGGAAACAGTTACTTACGGTAAAAAATTAAGTGGTGATGTGACAGTCATCACGAATGGAGCAGCATCAATTGAGAAATTGTCTCAACTAGGTGAATATGGCGCTTCTAAAGTATTAGTGGATCGCTCTGTCAATGGAGAGGACCCACAACAATTAGCGCGTTTAATCGCAGGAGTAGCTAATCAAGTTTCTGCTTCAACGGTTATTTTTTCGCATGATATTTATGGAAAAGCTGTCGCTCCAAGACTTTCTGTTCGAATGAAAGCTGGACTTGTAGCAGG
>CANHMH010000071.1 GCA_947461635.1 Flavobacteriales bacterium
GAATGAAAAAAAGCAAGGTTGGATTCGTGAAATTTGTCAGGAGTAAATCTATGTTCATATTATCTGTTTTTTTCAAATGTTAATCGACTTCCAGCGCTAAATTCGTGTGCTTTGCCGTGTGAATACACTAAATTTCCATTGACAAACGTATGCTCGATGCGAGACCGAAAGGTTCTTCCTTCAAATGGCGACCATCCACATGTATAATTCAGGTTTGCCGCGGTGACTGTTGTTTCTTGCTGTAAATCCACCAAAACTAAATCCGCAAAATATCCTTCTCGGATGTATCCCCGATCAGGAATTCGGTAAATTTCTGCGACGTGGTGACTGGTTTTTTGAACGATTTTCTCCAAAGTCAGTTGTCCGCGGTGATAAAACTCAAATAGCGCCAGCAATGCTTCTTGCACCAAAGGTCCACCCGATTTGGCTTGATCGTAATTCCCGGTCTTTTCTTCCCATGCATGTGGTGCATGATCCGTTGCAATGATGTCAAGGATGTCTTCATTCAGTGCTTTCAATAATCCATGATTATCATCTGCAGATTTAATCGATGGATTCCACTTGATGCGGTTTCCGAGCTGCGCATAGTCTTCTTCGTTAAAAAACAAGTGATGGACGCAAGCCTCTGCGGTTATGCGTTTGGAACGGATGTCACCAGCATACTTCGCTAATAAGTCCGCCTCTGCTTTCGTGGAAATATGGAAAAGATGCAACCTGTTCTGATGCTTTTCGGCCAATTCCAAGACACGTTTGGTCGCTTGTACACACGCTTCCGTTGGACGGATTTTGGAATGGTATTCGCAGGGAATATCCGCGCCGAATTTTTGCGCGTAAAATTTCTTGTTGGCGTGAATGATGGCATCATCCTCTGAATGCAAGGCAATGAGGGACTCTGATCGTGAAAACAAGGTCTCGAGGAACTCGGGATAGTTTGCGAGAATTCCTTCATCGTTATGAAAATAGAGTCCATCGTCGGTAATGCCGCACACGCGTTCATTATCGATGCGCAACGCTACTTCTAAATTGTCTTTGGAAATTCCCATGAAGAAGGAGTAATTCGCCCAAGAAGTCTGACTCGCCAGTTGGTATTTCTCCTCGAGCAGCTCATTCGTCAACACATTCGGCAAGGTATTAGGCATTTCCATGAACGAAGTGATTCCGCCAGCGATGGCAGCCTTGGATTCGCTTTGAATGGTTCCTTTATGTGTTAATCCCGGCTCTCTAAAATGAACTTGATCATCGATCATTCCCGGAATCAACAACAGTCCGTCTGCGTGAATTTCACGTACCTTTTCGTTTTCTGGCAAGGTGATGTGAGGGGCAATTTTCTCTATTCGTTGGCGATGGATGAGTACATCGGCCACCGTTTGCGTGTTTTCATTGATGATGCGTGCTTGACGTATGATTGTTTTCAAGTTCTAATAAGTTTAAGGATTACAAGCTGGACAAAACGTTGGTTCTTCCGTTTGTCGTCCATTTGGAAAATAAACTTCCTCCTGATTCTGACAAGCAGTGCACGTCAATACGTGTTTTAAGACCGAGGACGTAGGCGTTTCACAAATCCAACATGGTAGTCCAGGTAAAACGGAAGTCACCCCGTAACCAGGCATTTCACACGATGGACAAAGAACCTTTAATTGGGACATTAATTTGAGTGTAAGTTGTTCAATCTGTTTCATTCGAAGTGGATTGTGCATGGCACGCATGTCCGTTTCGACGAATACGTTGTCATGTCTACGCATGCACACACGGAAGGCAGTTAATAGTTCATCCCAATCGTTGATTCCCTTTTTTAGGTACAACATAGACTGTTCTTCATTGCGAAGAATAAACGCTTGATTCGGGAAGTCGATGGATTCACCAAAGGCGATGAGTTCCTCTTCGCTCCCTATTTTTTTTCCTTGGAAATTTGTTTCCGTCGTCAGGATTCGGGCAGAGAATGAAACGTTGTTCTTAAAGTCCATGAGTAAGATGAGCTCATCATGCGCTGCGCAAAAAGGCAAGTCCGGATGTGCACCAAAGGATCCTTCTGTCGCAATCACCAAATCACAGCCTGTGACTTCAAATCCTAGTTGACACTTCGCTTTTAAGGTATCTACAGGACTTTGACTCCGTTCGATTTCACCAGAGAAGGTTCCAAACTGATCCGTATTGAACATGGGAATGGAAAAGCAGTTCACGTTCAGTTCGCGTTCCAAAATAGGCTGAATAACCGCTTCCTTGTGGTGATTCGTCGCAATAAATAAAGATCTTCCTTCGAACATTTTTTAGTCTAACACTTCGATTTCGATGGTAGAGTGAATTTTGATTTTTTGAGTCTTACCCGAATCAATCGTTAAGAGTTCCAGAATTTCTTCTCGTGCTGTTTTCAACTCCTCGAGTCGTTTTTTAGATGCGGAATCCACGGCAGCATTTTTCTCCCAAAGACTATGTGAATCCACCGAGTGAAATTGTATTTTTTTGGAGATGATATTTAAAAGTAACTCCCTTGCATCCTCTTGCGAAAATTCACCCGTAATAAACTTAATTTCTAACTTTTTCTCGTTTTCCATGAGCTCTGTTTTTCGATTTTTTTTTGCGTCAGTATTGTCCCACAAAGGAACGACCGTACAAAATTCTCTTTTTTTATTTATAGTTTTTTATTTATATTTATCAATATTTCATTAATTTTATTTATGAACTTTACCTTAAATCAACTTCGCATCTTTTTAAAAATTGTGGAGACAAGAAGCATTACAAAAGCCTCTCAAGAATTGGCCCTATCCCAGCCTGCTGTTTCGATTCAATTAAAAAACTTTCAAGAACAATTTGACGTTCCTTTAACTCAGTTAATAAACAGAAGAATCTATATTACCGCATTTGGACAAGAGATTGCTGCATTGGCGGAAAAGATCGTAAATGAGGTAAACGAAATCAATTATAAAACAGCGCTTTACAATGGTCAACTTGCTGGAAAGCTGAGTATCTCAGTTGTTTCCACTGGAAAATATGTCATCCCCTATTTCCTAACTGATTTCCTTAAACTAAACCCGAATATTGATTTAAAATTAGATGTGAGTAACAAAGCACAAGTCATTTCAGATTTAACAGAAAATTCAGTGGATTTCTCCTTAGTTTCAGCCTTGCCAAAACACTTGAATCTCGAAAAAATTACGTTAATGAAAAACGAGTTATACCTTGTTTGCAGTTCAAACTTTGACGTTAGCGAGATTCAAAGCATTAAGGACCTCCCAAAAAACATTCCTTTTATTTACAGAGAAATAGGATCGGCGACTCGATATGCCATGGAGAAATACATTGATCAGCAGGGTATATCGATTCACAAGAAATTAGAATTAACGTCCAATGAGGCGGTCAAGCAAGCGGTCATTGCGAATATGGGACTTTCGATTATGCCAATTATAGGCATTCGTCAAGAGCTTCAATCGAAGCAACTAAAAATCATTCCTATGGAGGGCTTACCATTGCAAACGAATTGGCACATTGTTTGGAATCGAGGAAGCCGTCTCACACCAAGCGCTAAAGCTTTTATCGAACACGTAGAAAAAAACAAACACAGCATTATCGAAACGTTTTTTTCGTAACGAGTACCTAGATTAAGCTAGCTATTGAAAAACGCAAGGTTAAGAGTGCTTGTTGGTACTTTGAAAGTACTTCAAGGTATTTCAAGTTCGCTTGAATGTACGTCATTTCCCGAGCATTAACCAAGAATAGTGAACTTTCACCTTGCTCAAACATCGTTTTCTCAGCCTCAAATAATTGACGCGAGTCCAAAACTGTCAGACGGTAAATGTCCAATTGATTTTGAGCGTTGAGCACATCATTTTGAGCCTGTTTGATTTTAGCTTTCAAATACATTTTGTTGTTCACGAATGATAGCTGTTCATCTTGAACTTTCAGCTTAGCCAATTCCAAATCGCCTCGTTCTTTCCGAAATAAAAGTGGCATTTCAAACTGGACTCCAATTTTATTATTATTCGGGCTCAAATTACTAATCGGATTGTAATTAATTGGTTCATTAATAAAGTTGTAACTCAAGTTTAATGTTGGCTTCACCTGTTCTCTTTTTAATCTTTGATCAATTTCCAAAGACTTTATTTTTAAACCATTCATATTCAAATACGGATGATTTTCAGCAAGCGAATCGATGTCCATTTCGGAGAGTAAGGGAAGCAGATTAAAGGAAACTGAATCTATTTCTAAAGGAAGTGTCGTTTCGTCCAGTTCCAAGGGCTCTTGGAGTTCTGTCCACAAGAATGTAGACAATTTTACCTTGGAGTTCAATAAATCCGTTTGATAATTATTCAATAAAGACTGCCTGTTTTGTACCTGAATACGCGCTTCTACGGTATCAATGATTGGACGATCGCCTAGTTCCGCGGAAATTTTCACCCCTTGTAATCGAACCTGTGCCAATTCATATGAATTCTGGAGAACGGCCTTGGAGTAATGAGATAAAAACCAGTTCCAATATGCGTAACCGGATTCGTAGACTAATTCATTCAACAGTAAGCGTTGTTCTTGCAGTGTACTTTCTTGGAAAATTCTCGCTTTAAACAACTCCGCACGACGCTGGTCAATCATCATTCCCTGTGCCAAATTAACTGAAATCCCACCATACCAAAGTCCTCCAGAAGGAGTTTTATCCTCCGACGACAAATATGGACCACTATTCGATTCAAAGCCAGATTTCACCTGAATGCCGTACCAAGTTGGAATCGATAATCCGGCATTTACTTTTTGATAATTAGTTACTCCATCATAGTTTTTACGGTCAAATTGAGAAAACATCTTTGGATCAAATCCACCCTTTGCTTTCAATAATTGACTTTCTCCCATTTGGGGTTTGATTCCAGCTTGTTTCACCAAGGGGTGATTTAACAAAATGATTTCGTAATACTCTTTTTCACTTAGAACTGGTTGCGACCAGGACAAAGTAAGGGTACCGAACAAGATAATTACTAGAATGAACTGTTTCATTTCTTTGTTTTTTCTATTTTTTTAGCTTCGTAAAAATTGGGTGGGAAGCCATTAATTTTTCGCCAAAGTTCGTAGCCGACTAATACATCCTCCAATAAAATCATGGATTTCGCACCACCACCTACGCGCAGGGCATCAGGCCATTCTTTTTCCTTTCTATTTGGCGAAACCAAAACACGAAACATTCCCTCTTCATTGGCGAAATTATCAATCGCAAAAATCTCACCACCAAAGGTTCCAAAACTTGTATTTGGCCATCCTGAAAAAACGATTCCTGGCCATCCATCAAATTGAATACGCACTTTTTGACCTTTTTTCAGCAAAGGTAAATCTACCGGTTGGACAAACATTTCAATGGCTAAATCATAATTCTTAGGCATAATGGTCGCGATGGATTCTCCCTGCTTTATTGTTTCGCCAATACCACTTGATAGTACCTTTGTAACCACACCATCCTGAGGAGCCAAAATGTAATACATTCCATTTCGGATGGAGTAATTTGCAGACATATTCTGTAGTTTTATCACGTCAACCTCCGTATCATACAAGGATGAAAGCGTGGAAAACTTGTCAGATTCTGCTTTAGCAATCTCATCACGAAATTTAGCCTCGATTGACTGGTATTCTACACGCGCATCAATAATATCATTCGCACTTTGCAAGTATTTTTGCTGAGCGGCCACTTGTGATGCCTGTGCTCTTTGATAAGTGAGTTTTCGCGTTTCTAATTCTGTTAAAGATTTTAGATTATCCTTATATAATTTTTCAAATCGCTCCACTTGCTGTTCCGCAATTCGTGCATTTATTTGCGTGGTATAAAATTCAATGCTATCCGTCTTCAACTTCAAATAAGATTGATTCAGCTTAATTTTCGCCTGTTGCAACTTCAACTTACCCGTTTCAATTAATGCATCAATTCGGTTATCTAAAGCACTGATTTTCCCCCCATACGAAACAACAGAAAGCTCTTTGTTTTTCAACTGCTTGTTTGTTCTCCCAACGAGATCAGGATCTAAATAACTCTCTTTGATCTCAGACAGAAATAAAATCGTATCACCCTTTTTCACCTGATCGCCGTCTTTCACATACCATTTCTCGATTCTACCGGCAATAATTGATTGAATCATTTGTGGTCGTTGTTCTGGACGCAGTGTAACTACCTTTCCTTTACCTCGAATATTTTGCGTCCACGGTAAGATTAAAACAAGCAAGAGTATTGCGACTAAAGCCCAAATAACTTTAACTAATCGTTGAGAGGATTGCTTTTTTTCCACTCTGCCAATTGAATTTAAACTCGTTACATTCAATCTACTTTTATTTTGCGGCGATAAATTTAGCATGGTTATTTCGTCTTAAATGTTTCATAACTTCCATCAAAGACTACAGAGCCTTCGATAATTTCAATAACTCTCGGGAAACGTTCAATTACGGTAGAATCCGAGCTAGCCACGATGACTGTGGTATTGTTTACCCGTAAAATGCGATTCAATACTGTATTTTTTTGAGCACTGGTTAAACCAGCTGTCGGTTCCTCCAATAAAACCAATTTCGGATTGCCAATCATGGCTCTTGCTATTAAAATCTTCTTAACAATATCTCGCGGAATGAATTGTATGTCCGCGTTCAATACAGAAAGATACTTTTCAGGCAATGCCTTCAAAAAGTTTTTTAACTCTAGTTCAGCAACTTCCTCTTCGATTCTTTTGAGGTCTATGTGATCTCTACCAAAGGAAATATTGTCAATAAAGTTTCCGAAAATCAATAAATCTTGATCTACGACAGCACCGATTTGTTCCCTCAGAAATTCTTTATTCAAATTCTCAATAGGTAATCCATTTATTGAAACATTACCGCGATCAGATTCACATAAACCAACAATTAAGTGAAATAAAAGATTACTTGAAACCGATGAATCAGTAACGATGCACACTTTTTCATTCGGATGTATTTGAAAGGAAATATTCGATAAAAATTCCATTTCTAGATCTTGAATTTGACATGTAACATGATCCAAGTGAACAGAAAATCCTTCAGTTGATTCTAATTCATACCCATCGATTAATTCCGGCTCTAATTCCAAATCGGTTACTTGAGCTATTTTTTCAATTGCGGTGAGTACATCGTAAACAACTTCTACACTAAGAATCAATTTTTCTACTGCACTTAACACAAGTAGAATGATAATTTCGGATGCTACAAATTGACCGATGTTCATTTGCTGATTGATGACAAGCAAACCACCAATAATAAGAAAAACGAGTGCAATGAGTACTTTGAAAACAATCAAGTATATATACTGCTTCACGAGCACTTTGAAATGTTCATCACGCGCCGTCAAGTAACCTTGCAAATGGTTGTCGGTTCGGCTAATGTGTAATTTGTGGTTTCCAGATAAACTAAAGCTAAAACGGGCCTGGGAAACTTCTTTGAGCCAGTGGGCAATTTTATATTTATAGCTTGATTCCTCCAAACTTGTTTGCATACCTCTTTGAACAGTAAATCGCACAATGAGAATCAAGGTAAAAACAAGAACAATTCCAAGAAAAATAAAGAAACTGTGGTAGAATGATAATAAAACAAGACAAAAGACTAATTGCAAAATCGATGCGGTAAAGTCGATCAATAATTTAGACAATCCTTTTTGAATGGTCATGGTATCAAAAAAACGATGCGTTAAATCTGTTGCATATTTCTTTAAAAGTTCGGATAATTTAATGTGAGGAATGCGTTCAGCGAATTCAAAAGCAGAACGAGTGAAAATACGTTGCTGGAGATTTTCCGTTATTCTCAATTGAAAAATGTTTAATACACCAGAAAAACCTAGTGATAACACTACCAACAACACAAGTACAAACCACGAAGTACTCATTTGACCCAACTCAATGAAATTTATGATCATTTGAATTCCAAGTGGTAATCCAAGTGAGAGAATTCCGGCTAAGACAGAAAAAAGGTAAATATTTCTTATTTCCACACTGTCTGGACGCAGCATAGACCAAAACCTTGCAAACAATTTAGGTGTACTAGTTTTCATTTTTTATCGCTTTTAATAAGGTATCTGTAAAGAAGGATTCTACTAAATCATCCTTCTGATTAATATTTGTCAATCGAGGTAAATGTGCCGCAAAAAAGCGTTGTTGATTACTACCCTCTATCATTGTGGAAATCAGCATATTCGGAAATTCATAACTTGGATTTATTTCCAAAATAATCGCAGACACAAATTCAACCACTTTTTTATATTCAGCAAATGCCCCATTTTTATTTTCATCATCCACATTCTTTGTTAATAGAACTTTAGAAGATTCGTTAATGACAATTTGTTTCAATTCCAATTCATTATCAAGTACGAATTCGTTGGAAGGATTGGGAATGGACGTTAAAATATGAATGCAGTTTTTTAAGCGTACTTCTGCATCAGATATATTTTGGGTTCCCATGTGTATGCGAAACCAGATGCACGACCAATACCAATTAATGAGGTATAGAAGGATTTTTTGTTTGCTCTCGAAATACCTGTAAATAGAAGCTTCAGTTGTATCTATATCGAGTGCCAACTTCTTGAACGTGAATTTCTCAAAACCGAGGGATGAAATCAAAGAAATACTGCCACTGATGATTTTCTGACCCAATTCAGATGAAGTTGGATCTTTCAGGTACAAATGTTCATTCATCGGAACGGACATTTTTGAAAACAATTGATTCATGTGTTTTAATTTACGCGCAAATATAATAGTATTACTATTAATTATAAAATGTTTGCTATTATATTCGTTAATGAATTAACACATTACTTCAAGAAAAGTTTTAGTACAAATTAAATTTTTAGTTAGAAGTTCGGATTATAGGTAATCCTCCCGAACACAACGTTCCACAATTTTTGCGCTATTTAATGCCAATGGAATGCCTCCACCAGGATGTACGGTTACACCAGCGAAGTACAATCCCTTCAATGTTTTGGAGAAATTTGGATGACGATAGAATGCAGAGAAGGCACTATTCGATGAATTTCCATAAATGGAGCCTTGTTTACCGAAATAAACGGATTCTATTTTTCTCGGTTCATTGATCGCTTCTACTTCAATCAGGGATTCTATATCGCGTTTCAATGCTTTCGATAATTTTTCGATACACGTTCGACGCGTCTCTGCGACAAACACATCCCAATCTTGACCAATGTTGATTGGTGCATTCACCATTACAAACCAATTCTCGGATCCTTTTGGCGCATCGCTTTCTTCCACTTTTGATGTAATGTGCACATAAATTGTTGGATCCTCATACCTCGTTTTTGTTTGAAATATTGCTTCAAACTCCGCTTGATAGTCCGCTGCGAAAAAGATGTTGTGTACACCAAGTTCCTTAAATGTTTCTTTGATGCCCCAATAGAACACAATGGCACTACTCGATTTCTCCTGGCGCAAAATCTTTTTTGGTTCGTGCAAACCATTTAATAAGCGCTCGTAGGTAAAATGCACATCCATGTTGGAAACAACTAATTCACATGAAAAATCTTGTTTTGTAGTACGAATTCCCACAATACGATTTTCTCGGTGTTGGATTTCTTCTACGCGTTCACCTACATAAAAGGTCACACCAAGTTCTATACAAAGCTGATGCAGTGTTTTAGAAATTTGAACCATCCCTCCTATCGGCATCGCTGGACCTTCATTGAATTCCAAATGACTGATGATGTTTAACAGCCCGGGAGTTCGATATGGACTACTGCCATTGTACGTGGCCATTCGGTTAAGCAATTGAGCCGATTTGGGATTTCGAAAGATTCTTCGATTTACAGCAGTCATGCTTGTTGACATACCGTAAAAAGGAATCCGTGAAATTGCTTTCCATATTCCATTGTTCATCCACTGATTGCGGCGGTGAAGTGACGCGGAAATAAATACAGGATAAAGTGCTTGATAGTTTTTAGAAAGACGATTTAAAAAGCGCTGCGTACGTTGACGGTTTTCACCGAACGCTGATTCAAATATTTTTGCCGTTTGTTCCATTCCTGAAGGAACAATCACTTGTTGACCGTCGGAAAAGAAATAACGACAAGACTCCTCTAATTGACGATAGGAAAAAATGGACGGATCTTTTCCGCACAATGTAATCAGCTCCTCAATTAAGGCAGGTTCGGTAAAAACAGACGGACCCATGTCGAAGCGGTAATCTCCCAGCCATTGTTCATTCACCTTTCCACCAACGAAATCATTCGCCTCAAATACGGAAACTTCATACCCGAGTTTTGCCAGACGAATTGCGCTAGCTAATCCACCTGTTCCCGCACCTACTATTGCTACTTTCATCATTCTAGAAACAAAGATGCCACTAAATTGTTAGTTATCGGTTAAACAATCTCAATAAAAAGTAAAGCTCGAAAGACTGAAAGTCCTAGTAAAAACAACGATTTTAGCCCGCTTTATTAACAAAATACCTATTTTTTCAACATTTTATGCATTTTTTTTACCTCAATCCGTTACTCGCATTGATATTCAGATATATTTGTTAAGTCAAAATTTATTACTAATTATTTAAAACACGTAACATGAACAAGGCGGAATTAATCGACGCAATGGCTGCAGCAGCAGGATTGTCAAAAGCAGATGCTAAAAAAGCATTAGACGGATTTGTAGGAGCTACTACAGATGCATTGA
>CANHMH010000072.1 GCA_947461635.1 Flavobacteriales bacterium
AGGCAAAGTGGAAAATTGTTTGTTTACGGATAATGCGACGGCTATTCAATCCGCTTATAAGTGTGAAATCGTGAACAATGAATTCTTGTATAATGAGTTAGCCATTCAAGCTTCCGTAAATGCCGACATCCACAACAATCAAATCAATAATAATATGGGTGCTGTACTGATTGAAAATGTAACCAATGTACAAGATAGCCCAACGATTTACGACAACGAAATTTGTGGAAACATCAATTTTGCAGTGAACAATAATACGAACATGAATTACTCGTTGTTAAGCAATTGTTTTTGTGATTTGGATTCTGCTGGAATCGAAGCAATGATCATAGATGGATATGACGATATCACAAAAGGATTGATCAATTACCAGATTTACGATTCTAGTTGTACTGTTTTATTAGGAACGGTTCTGAAATATGGTCCGGGAGCAGGAATCAACGAATTGACATTTGATGTACAATTTGAAAACCCAGTGAATACCGAATTATCATTACTTGGCGATACGGAATTCACAACTATCCAAGTAACAGATTTAAGCGGAAAATCAATCATTTTCAAAAGCTCAGGAGCCAACAACTTTGATGTATCAACCCTTCCCGCTGGATTCTATGTTCTGACGGCTGTTGAACATCAAGTCGTGAGAAAGCGTTTCGTGAAGATGTAAATTGCTACAATGCATCTCTAGATTTGTGTTCAATTCGGTATTTGAACACTAAGAATTTGCTTACTGATAAAAACACAGTCCGTTACACGCTCTTCCTTTTTACATTCCTATTCGCTTTTGAAAGTAAACTTTCATCGCATCTAGAAATGCAAAAAGCCAATCTCCGACGTGGCGGATGACTGGCTTTTCTTAGTAGCGGGGCCATCCAACATCTCTAACCAAATCATACAGGGGTACGAACTGGTTGTAAATCTGTACAAGTACATGAACAGATCCCCCGACTAGATCGGGGACTTTTCAACCATCCTTTTGGCCTTCACCACCAAGTTGATGGAGCAGTTTGCTCTGCCAGCAATGTCACGAAGTGACTTCCCCTTGGATAGCAGCGACAGGATCTCCTTGGTCTTTGGCTTCTCAAGGAAGGCCTTCTCCGTTTCTTTGGTGTGCCTCGGCCTGTCTACACTTCCCTCGTTAATTAAAAAAGTTCTTTCAATTTGAACTTTGGTAAACCAAAAGGTAAAGCAACAACTGCAATAAACCATAAGATTGGTCCTCCATAAGTACCCCAATCGCCCTTAATATGTCCTGGTGTTACTTGTAGAAACAAAAATGACAAATCAGCTAATCCTATAATGAACAATCCTATAAAATATGCTAGCCAAGGTTTGCTGTTTTTCCATAACATAACCCCTAATAAAATACCTAGCATCCCATAACCGGCAACGTCTAAACAAAAATTCAAAATAAAGTTTGCAGTTACTTTAAGTGTCATCGGGTCTGTGGCAAAATGGAATTTATCAATAGGCATTTTGTCTCCACCAAGTAATGCACTCCATAAACCTTTATTGGGGTCGGTAATGTATTGGCTAACACCTATATAACCTACATAGATGTGCAAAATACCCCAAATAACGTATGCTATTGAACCGATTTTAATTGCATTGTTCAGTCTTTTTTGGTTGTCAATTTTACTAATGTCCATTTTTATTAAATTTTAATTAATTAATGGTGCAAAATTGCAACTATATAACTCAATACTTTTTTACCTAAGTTAAAAAATCATTTCTTAGATCTTATTCTGCTTAAAGTAACTTGTGAAATTCCTAAATAACTTGCGGTGTCGCCCAAACTAATCCTCTGCAATAAATGAGGGTTTTCATTTATAAACTCTTTATAAAGTTCTGTTGCATCTGCGTCAAACATTTCTTTAATTCGCTTCAAATTTACAACTGCTGCCATTGTAAATAGTTTTCTCGAAAAGGTTTCAAATGTATGATGTCTTCTGCACAATTGGTCAAAATCAGCATAATCTATTGAACTAGTTTCAGTGTCCTCTAATGCGATTGTAATGAATTGCGATGGTGTTTGATTAGTAAAACTGTCAAGCACAGTAAAGAAATTAGTCTCTGAAAAAAACCGTAGAATAAAAACTCTGTCTTTATGATGATAATAATGCTTTACCAAACCTTTGTCTATAAAGAATAGATTTTTACAAATTTGTCCTTCTGTATTTATGACTTGTCCTTTTCTAAATGACTTTGGTATTAGTCTGGGCAAAAGGTCTTCTTCGGCTTCTTTTGAAAGCTGAGAAACTTTGTTCACATATGTTGTAAAATCTGACATCTCTTTTTTGTTGTATATTCTCTGGGTTGTGTTTCGTTTACTTATACCTAACTTGTTGCCAACCACCATAGGTCAACTTAAATCAAAATTACAACTTATTCTGAAAGTGTTTTGTAGTGAGAAAATTCGTTTCCAAAAAGGGACTTATGGAGCCTAAAATATGGGTCTTGTTACTTTTCGAATTACAAGAGTTGTAAAGTGTTTTGGAGAGGCTTAAAACAAAAAAAGTCACCATTTCTGATCACTTTCTTTCTCAAGTAGCGGGTACCGGAATATCCTGACACTCACTGCGCTCGGTCAGGATGGACCTTAAAAGTTTGCTTTACTAAGAAAAGCACAGACCGCTGCGCGCTCTTCCTTTTTACATTCCTATTCGCTTTTGAAAGTAAACTTTCATCGCATCTAGAAATGCAAAAAGCCAGTCTCCGACGTGGCGGATGACTGGCTTTTCTTAGTAGCGGGGACCGGAATATCCTGACACTCGCTACACTCGGTCAGGATGGACCTTAATAGTTTGCTTTACTAAGAAAAGCACAGACCGCTGCGCGCTCTTCCTTTTTACATTCCTATTCGCTTTTGAAAGTAAACTTTCATCGCATCTAGAAATGCAAAAAGCCAATCTCCGACGTGGCGGATGACTGGCTTTTCTTAGTAGCGGGGACCGGACTCGAACCGATGGCCTTCGGGTTATGAGCCCGACGAGCTACCAACTGCTCCACCCCGCAATATATCTTTAAATATTGCTATCTTATTCTATTTTTTCAGTTTTGGTGAACTGAAGTTGCAATGCCTTTTAGCTACGTTTAGCGTTCGTTGCGGGTACAAAGATACGACATTTATTGTGATTTGCAACAAATTTTATTAAGCAACTGTTGGGCCTTCTCCAAATTCTTTTTCAGAAGCCAAGAAACTTAAGGATCCTTCAGCATTCTCCGCCATTAAAATCATTCCTTGAGATTCGATTCCGCGGATTTTGCGCGGCGCTAAATTTAAGAGTACTAAAACCGTTTTTCCAATGATTTCCTCAGGTGCGTAATGTGCCGCAATTCCCGAAACAATCGTACGTTCGTCAATTCCTGTATGGACTTTCAACTTTAAAAGTTTATCCGCATTTTCTACTTTTTCTGCTTCAAGGATCTTCCCCATGCGCAGGTCCATTTTACTAAAATCGTCGAAGTTGATGAGGTCTTTCATAGCTGGATAAGGTGATTTAAGTTGATTGCTCGCTTGTAGTTTTTCTACTTCTGACTGTACAAGCTCGTCTTCAATTTTTGTAAATAATATGTGCGCCTCGCCGATTTGGTGTCCGGCAGCTAATAAGGTTGAACTACCAAACGAGGACCAAGAAAGATTCTCCGCATTCAACATCTTTCCTAATTTCTGTGCCGTTGCTGGTAAGAAAATCTGGGTAGCGATTTGTAGATTCGCAGTAATCTGTAAGGCAACATAAAGGATGGTCTGAACGCGTTCCGGATCCGTTTTGATGACTTTCCAAGGTTCTTGGTCTGCCAAATATTTATTTCCGATGCGTGCAATTTGCATCATCTCTGTTTGTGCTTCACGAATTTTGTACGCATACATTAATTCTGCAATGCGTCTCGGAGCTTGCTCGATTGCGTCGAAAACTGCCTGATCTTCTGCACTAAAGGCAAGTGGACTCGGAACGATTCCTTCGTAGTATTTATGTGTTAATACCAAAGTGCGGTTCACGAAATTCCCATAGATATCCGCTAATTCAGAGTTTACGCGTGTTTGAAATTCTTTCCACGTAAATTCGGAGTCCTTGCTTTCTGGTGCAATCGCACTCAACACGTATTTTAATTCATCAATCTTATCAGGATAGGCTTCTAAATACTCATGCAACCAAACCGCCCAATTGCGAGAAGTTGAGAATTTATCTCCTTCTAAATTCAAGAATTCGTAGGCTGGAACATTGTCCGGAAGAATGAAATCACCATGGTCTTTCAATAAGATTGGAAAGATAATCGCATGGAATACGATGTTGTCTTTCCCAATGAAATGAACGAGTTTACGATCTCCAGCTTCTGCTTTTGTCCAATAGTTACGCCAGTCTTTTCCATTGTCAAGTGCCCATTGTTTTGTCGCTGAAATGTAGCCGATTGGTGCATCCAACCAAACATACAATACTTTTCCATCGGCATTTGGAAGTGGAACTTTTACTCCCCAATCCAAATCGCGTGTCATGGCACGAGGTCTAAGTCCACCATTGATCCAAGACATGCATTGACCAATCACTTGGTTTCTCCACAACTTTGGATCGTGCTGTTGAACGCCGTCTAATATTCCGTTTTGAATCCATTCTTTCAACCATGCTTCGTGTTGGTCCATAGGTAAGTACCAATGCGAAGTAGATTTAAGAATAGGCGTTTTTCCGCTTAATGTAGATTTTGGATTGATTAAATCTGTCGGACTTAAGTCACTGCCACATTTTTCACACTGATCTCCGTATGCGCCTGTACTTTGACATTTTGGACAATCTCCTGTAATGTAGCGATCCGCTAAAAATTGTTGGTATTCTTCGTCAAAGTATTGTTCTGATGTTTCTTCAATAAACTTTCCTTGCTCATGTAATTTTTTGAAAAAATCAGCGGATGTTTCGTGGTGTAATTCACTAGAAGTGCGGTGAAAAATGTCGAATGAAATGTCGAACTTTTCAAATGCATCTTTGATGATTCCGTGGTATTTATCAACGATATCTTTTGGTGTAAGGCCATCTTTTTTGGCACGGAGTGTAATTGCTGCACCATGTTCATCGCTACCGCAAATAAACACGACATCGTGCTCATTCATGCGAAGGAAACGAACAAAAATATCTGCTGGAAGGTAAACTCCTGCGACGTGTCCAAGGTGTAATGGTCCATTCGCGTAGGGCAAAGCTGCGGTTACCGTGTATGTTGCTTTTTTCATCAGGACAAAGATAATAAAAGCTTGGGCATGTTTAGAGCATTTCCCCTTTTCAAAAAGTAAAGGACAAAAAAAAGGGTCGACGAGCGACCCTTTTCCTGATTCGAAAATCGAATTATTTTTTCACAACATTGAATTGTGCTGTTTTACCATTTTCAAGTACTACGTTGAAAATATAAACACCTGCTTCAAGGTTTGCGATGTTCAATTCAGCTTGACCAGCAGTCAATGTAACTTGATTTGTCATAGCAACTCTTCCAGCAACATCAGTTACTGTTAAGTTTGCTACTCCTTCTCCTTCGATAGAAATAGTTACTAAGTCAGTTGCAGGGTTAGGATAAGCCATTCCTTCTACAGTATTAATGTCATTGATACCAGCCGGAGAAGAAACTTTCATAGCAATTGAGCTAGGCACGTCTGAACCAAAACCAACGGCAAAGTAAGTTCCATCACTTTCGTTAGGACTCATTGGTTGCAAGTAGTAAGCTTCGTTCCAAGTGTAGTCCGTTTTGTTCTCATGTCCAATGTATAAACTTAAGTTTACTGTTTGAACACAAGCCAAATAACGTTGATTATCTAAAAGGTTAGCAGGAGCCGTAAACGCGCCGTATACTGTTTCACCTTGTAAGTCTCCAGGGTAGTAATAGAATCCAGAAGCAACTTCCGTTAAAGTAGTGAATGCTAAATTCGCATCATTTAAGTCAGCGAAAGCATCTTCCCATTTGTAAAGGTATAATGCCATTTCTTCACCTGTTAATAAAACTGCTGATGCTGTACTTGTCGTTGCAGCGAAGTAAATTCCTTCAACACTCATACGGCTAGCATTTGGATCATTAATCACAGAACATACCGAGAATGTTTGGTTGTTTGTACCAGGACGGTAGTAATTACCACCTGAAGGCAATCCAGTTGTAGCATCCGCTTGCGCATATGAATACATTGAATCTGAAATTGTAAACGTAGATGTTAAAATGTTATCCGCATCGTATTCATCAGCAATTCCTAATCCTACTGTATACGTCACTGTGTACGTTCCAGTTGGGTAAGTTGCCAAAGAGAATTGAGGTAAGGTAGAAGCTCCACCAGGATAAACATCTGTACTGTCACCAGCAGGAATAGATAATCCACTCACTGTATTGTCATAAACAGTTGCTCCGGAAGGATTCGTGATTTTTGCATTTAATGAAACAGTTGCTTGAGGCTGGTTTCCATAATTGAAAACACGTGCTCCTAAGTCAAAATTAAATTCTGTGCCATTTTGAGCGATAAGGGCTGGAACGATTGCTTGTTTTGGAAGTAATGCTGCTTTGGAAGCAATACCTCCATCATTTGCATACAATCCTGTTTTGTTTCCGAGGAACATAACGACAGCACCGCTAGCCATTTGGTTCACGATCGCATCACCGTCAGAATTTTGGATCATTACAACCGGAATCGTTACAGATGCACCACTTGCACCAGCTCCCATTGCGATTACTTCAGGATCACGGTTAATAATGATGACTGCAACAGCTCCTGCATTTTGAGCATTCAATGCTTTCATTCCGAATTCACATGTGTTTCGGTAAATTACAGCAATCTTACCCGTAAGGTTGTTGATAAGCGGATTACATCCTTCTTGAGCGATTGGATGCCCTTGTGCATTTGTGCCTTGACTTCCATCGTCTACCAACATCAAGGTATCTTGAACGAATGTTCCCGGAATATTGAAATCTGGAGTTGTCCATCCACTTGCTGGGTCTGCCCATGTAAATGTATAATTGGCAACAATTGGCTGCGGAGAAACGCCCGCTACAATCACTTGAGCATTTGACATAAAGGTCAATGCTACAGCACTAATAGTAAGTAATAATTTTCTCATAGTTGATTATTTTATAATGATTCGGGATAAAGTTAATATAATTTTAACTCAAATCAAAAAGTTAATGAAAACAAAAAAGCCGTCAACTGACGGCTTTAAAAAGTTTGTTTTGAAGTGCTTATCGCAACCAAACAATCAGATAGTAAAAAATTGCTGCTAATCCAGCACTGACAGGAATGGTTAATATCCACGCCCAAAGTAGGTTAATGGTTACTCCCCAGCGCACTGCACTAAGTCGTTTTGTTGCACCAACCCCAATAATTGAACCAGTAATGGTGTGTGTCGTTGAAACAGGGATTCCAAACTGAGATACGGTAAACAGGGTCAATGCCCCTGCGGTTTCGGCACAAACACCTTCCAACGGCGTGACCTTCGTAATCTTAGTTCCCATCGTTTTAACGATCTTCCATCCACCCATTAAGGTCCCAAGTCCGATCATTAAGTAACAGCCAAACGCAATCCAAAATGGCATTGTGTCTGAATGAACTTTTGTTTTAATCTTAAATCCGTCTTTTAATTCACCAGATTTTTTGTCTACATAGTTTCCGAAAATACCGGCATATCTATACTTAGTATTCAGTGTCTTATCATCGAAAACGGTCTCTTTTGTTTTCGCATCGCATAAAGCATCACCAAGTGTATACACCTCTATTTTACCTAATGCTTCGTCTATTTCCTTGTAACTTGGAATGGTAGAATCTGAATAAGCTTCTGTGACTTTCCCGTCTTTGTCGTATACAACTTTACTTGTTTTTGCATCAACAATCTCTTTGTTTTCTACGAAATAAATGGCACTGTCAATTTGAGCAACTTCTGGTTTGAATTTCTCCAGTTTGTCTTCATCGTTATGGTATTCGATTTGCATCAATTCCGTTATCTGAAGGTTTTTTGGAATAGCGTGATCTAATTTCTTTTCACGCCCCATGTTACCATACACAAGTAAGGCCGCGCAAATAATACCCATTACTTTTTGAGAGTCAGCTCCACCGTGTCCTAAAGAGAAGGCTGCAGAAGAAAGCAATTGCAATTTCTTATGCATATTGGCTTCCTTCATGGCGGATGGCTTTTTACCGTGAACCAATTCAAACCAAATGTACACGAGAATGAAAATACTAATCATCCCAATCACAATGTACAGCATAATTGGTTTCATATCGATGTATTCGATCATGTATTCCATGACCATAATCGTTACTCCGGACAATGCTAGAATGACCAACATTTTTTTCCAAAAGGATCGACTAATCGTAACGACAGCAATCAAATAGGCGATAAATCCACCAATGAAAGGCGCAAGGAATATGAATAAGACAACTTTAAGAATTTCTCCAGAATCAATGACACTAAATCCCGCATGTGCCACTGCCGCACCAGCGAATCCGCCAATCAACGTATGAGAGGAAGAGGATGGAATCCCCAACCACCACGTCAATAAATTCCAAAACGTTGCCGCAAGCAGTCCGGCAAGAATTACCCATAAATCAATAGCATTGTTGTCTACAGTTTTCGCTACAGTATTCCCAACGCTCATATCGAACACCCAAAAGGCGATAATATTAAATGTTGCCGCCCAAATAACTGCTTGAAAAGGAGTGAGTACTTTCGTTGAAACAACGGTGGCAATGGAATTAGCTGCATCGTGGAATCCATTCACCAAGTCAAATAAGAGTGCAATAGCAATAACAACAAGAAGTAATGTAAACATAAGCTTTGGGTCTACGAAGTTTAAGCGTATTTTACAACAATGGATTCGATTACATTCCCTGCATCTTCGCACTTATCGGTAGCGATTTCCATTACTTGATACAATTCACGACGTTTGATTAACTCTTTGGCATCTACATCTGAATTGAACAATTTCTCAATACTCATGTCGAAAATGTTATCTGCATTGTTTTCAATGCTGTTAATTTTGATCACACACTCAATGATTTTCTGTGTATTTTTCAAATTACGCAATTCCATCACGGCTTCTTTTACAGCTGTAACAGCCTCCAAAATGGCTTCTGCCGTTTTTTGAATACCTTGATCAGAAATAGGGTCGATTTGATAAAAGTTGATTTTCTTACCAGAAGCATAAATGTAATCAGCAATATCATCCAATGCGGATGCAAGACTGTGAATGTCCTCACGGTCAAATGGTGTAATGAAGTTTTTTCCTAGTTCAATAAAAATATGATGTGTTACATTATCGTTTTGATGCTCAATATCTTGCATCTCAGAAATGTAAGCAGCGCGTTTATTGAAATCAGGCTCTTGTACGACCTGTACAAGTTTTTTGGCAATTGCCTCAAGATTATCACTTGCTTGTTCAAATAAAGAATAAAAAACTTTATCCTTTGGTAAAAAATAACTTAGTATCCCTGCCATAATGCGTAATTGTTGGACAAATGTAAATGGATTAACAGAGTTTCTCAACAGAAAGCACCTTTGTTAATGTAAACATAACATTGATGAAGAAAAGGCAAGAAGGTCATTCGAAATCAAAAAAAAAGGGAAACGATTCACTGTTTCCCTTTTCCTTTTTTCTGGTTTGATTATCCTTTCGCCGCAGCAAATTTCCCTGCTACAAAATCCCAATTTACCACATGAAAGAACGATTGAATGTAATCCGGTCTTCTGTTTTGGTAATTTAAATAGTAAGCGTGCTCCCAAACATCTAAAGCAAGAATCGCTGTTCCTTGACATCCTTCACCCATTAATGGATTGTCTTGATTTGCCGTTGAACAGATTTCTAATTTTCCATTCGTTACACACAACCAAGCCCATCCTGAACCAAAACGAGTTGTCGCCGCTTTCGCGAATTCAGCTTGAAAGTTCTCAAATGAACCAAATGCCTCATTTATAGCACTCGCTAATTCTCCTGTTGGTAGTCCACCTCCGTTTGGAGACATACATTCCCAAAATAAGTTATGGTTCCAAAATCCACCACCATTGTTTCTTACTGCTGGCATGTCTTTGCATACTTTCAGGATTTCTTCAATGGATTTACCTTCCAATTCTGTTCCCGCAATCGCGTTGTTTAGGTTGGTAATATAGGCCTGATGGTGTTTCGTGTGGTGAATTTCCATCGTGCGTGCGTCGATGTGTGGCTCTAATGCATCATATGCATAGGGCAAAGTTGGCAATTCAAATGACATATTTTATTTTTTTATGTTAACTACTAAAGGACAAAATTAATCATTAAACAAGTTCGTGTGTTGAATTGTTCTTTATATATGAATAGATTTCATTTATGAAACTATCCTGTGTTTAATGCGTAATTTTGAACCATGAGTATAGAAAGACCAATTTCTGATTGGATTCCAATGTCCCACAAAGAAGCGGAGAAACGCGGATGGGAAGAAT
>CANHMH010000073.1 GCA_947461635.1 Flavobacteriales bacterium
GAATCGGCCCTAGAACCAACCATTGTAGATGTCTCCGCCTCTTTCCAACAAAACACAGATGTTTTTGACGACGACTTTCGCGATGTCAAGGGACAAATGAACATCAAACGTGCCTTCGAAATTGCGGCAGCTGGTTCACACAACGTGATTCTCATTGGTCCACCTGGAGCCGGAAAATCGATGTTGGCCAAGCGCTTGTCCACCATTCTCCCACAAATGACCATCGAGGAGGCCTTAGAAACAACCAAGATTCACAGCGTTGCCGGTAAGATCAAAAATCCGGTCGGACTCATTACACAGCGTCCGTTTCGAAAACCACATCATACAATTTCTGACATCGGTTTAATTGGCGGGGGATCCTATCCACAACCCGGTGAAATTTCTTTGGCGCACAACGGCGTGCTTTTTCTAGATGAACTTCCTGAATACAAACGAGATGTGCTTGAAGTCATGCGTCAACCGCTAGAAGATCGCGTTGTAAATATTTCAAGAGCGCGCTTTTCCATTGATTATCCAGCGGGATTCATGCTTGTTGCCGCCATGAATCCTTGTCCCTGTGGATTCTTTAATCATCCGGAGAAAACCTGCGTGTGCGGACCAGGAGTTGTGCAGAAATACTTGAATCGTATTTCGGGTCCATTATTGGACCGTATTGACTTGCATGTAGAGGTTACACCTGTGAACTTTGATGAACTGTCATCAACTGTACCAAGCGAAGGAAGTCGGTCCATTCGTTTACGCGTGGAAAAAGCCCGTAAAATTCAACGAGACCGTTTCAACCATAGAGAAGGAATCCATTGCAATGCCCAAATGTCGAAGTCAGAATTTGAAGCAAATTGCCAACTGGACGAAGGCGGAACGAATTTACTCAAAATGGCCATGAACAAACTTGGGCTCTCCGCCCGCGCCTACGACCGCATTATCAAAGTGGCACGCACCATCGCTGATTTGGACGCATCGGGAAGCATTCAATCAAATCACATTGCGGAAGCCATTCAATACCGAAGTCTGGACAAGGGAAATTGGGGGAATTCCTAAAATGTATTTAAGTGAATGTTATATCTAACTTCATATGAACTGAACGTAAAACTTTAAATCCAATGCTAGATTAAATGAATTGATAACTTCATTTTACTTTTTATTAATAAAATCATCATTATTCTTTCAAAACTATTTTGTTATTTTTGTTGTTAAACCTAAACTTATATTATGATGTCAACATTATTTATAAATGTCGTTTTTACGATGTTTTTCTTGCCGTTAAACCATTTGAATACGGTCAATAAGCAAGTACCAGAAGTTATTAAATCTGAATTGATCACTGAAAAGAATCAGACAAAGCAACTTAAAAAAGCAAACGAAGGAGATGGTTATTATGTTCGAGTGAGTAGGGCATATTTTTATACGCAACCATCACAAGAATACATTAACACGAAAAAATTCCTTATCCGAGGCGATTATTGCGAAGTACTTCGATACAAAAATGGTTTTGGGTACGTTAATTATTACAACACGAATAATTATAAGACTACATCAGGATGGTTAGATTTGAATAACCTAAGTAGTGCATATGATCATTAATCTAGTTAAATTGGTGTACTGATAAGATAAAAAAGGGAGTTAAAACTCCCTTTTTTATGCACTAAAATAATTTCTGAATCAAAACGAAGATTTGACAGCTCAATATTGAATTTATTTTCTCAGAAGAATAATTTCTGGTTTCATGTATAAAACCATTCGTTATTTTGATTAAAAATAAACACTAAACCTCAGATAATCCTTTCATTCTTGCGCTGTGTTCTTGTTGAGTATTCTATATTCATTTTGCTTTAAGGATAACCAATATGATAGCATCGGATAGCTCATTTTTGACTCAAAAACGATATCGTTTGGTTTGAAAACACTGTAAATTGACAAAATAAATTCTCTATAACTATTTCGGAAAAGCGATGGATTTATTGATGTGAGCACCTGTTCAATTTGAGCTGATTTTTTGTAATACAACCCTTCAAAAAGAGTAGACAACTGTGAAAGTTGATGATGTTGCGCATGATAAATTGACGTAGGTATTAAATTTAGTTTGACTTTATTTAACCAACTAAATAAAGCCTGTTCATAAATGAAAATACTTGCAAGAAATATTTCATAATAGGCGTCATACATTTTTTCAAGCTTATTCTCGGATAGAAATGACGCATAAACTCTCAGAATTACATCTGTTTTATTCGGTTGGTCAAGAAGTTTAAGTGCACATATTCGGCTATTTAATATGGGATGAAAACGGACGTCAAACTCCATATTTTGAATGCGGACTGAATCCATAAAAACACCGTTAAGGTAATTTTTCCATTCGTTCATACAGAACAAAAACACCGAATAAGAAACCGGGAAATTAATATTGGATTCACTGGTAATAGTAAGGGCGCGTCCATACCAACCGTTCAAGGAACTATAATCAACATAGATTGAAAATACATAATCCTGAAATGAAGTATTACAACAACATTTGTATAAATCTTCATCCGATACATGAAGTTGCTTAAATAATACACCAACTGAATTTCCAATGAATAATTTATGCTCGTAGTTCAGTTTTTTACTTGAATAAAATGTCAAATCAAGAAAAAGAAGAAACATATCTATTTTTCGAAAATGTAGCAATTCTCTTAAAATATTGACTAAAACAACTTCACTAGATGGCAATGCTTCTATTTCACGAAACACTTTTTCATAATTCGAATTCTGAATGGACATAATTTGATCATAGATCCTCATTTGATTTGTCCAAATGTCTTGTTCGAAGGATAAGGATAGAATCTGTTTGAAATCAGATTCCCCAACATACTTACTTAAAATGTCTAAGGTCGAAATTCGGGGAGAACGTGAATCGATAATGCCGAACAAACGACGCAAGGTATTATAACTCACAAGTTCCTTTGTGGACTTAAATATTTCCTCAGATAACTCCTTACAATCTGTAACTGTTTGAATCGACCTGCCAAATTTTGTGCAGACCTTTTCTTTTAACACTTCAATCATGCTTAAAGTTATGGAATTATGCGCGCATTTAAATTTGTAAAAAGGAAATGTACTCCGATTGTACTACTCATTCCAAGTGAAAGAGCAGTGTGATTTTATAGATTTGACAATGAAAAATAACCATAGAGAATTTAAACAACATGTTTTATTTCCAGTTTCAAAATTAGTTTCTCTAAAAGATGCCAATTTTACCTCTATTGAAGAATGGAAGAAATTAGTTTCATAATGTCTTCTTGTTATTTTATAAAAATATTTGATGCTTTTAAACCATTAACCTTAAAAAATATTATGCCTAAACAAGCAACAGAATTTCCTTATGGAAAACAATCAGTATTTGGAAGAAACATTCCGTTAAAAAGCAATGGTGGATTAAATAGGGTTTATTTAACCATAACGGACTTCCATTTTATTTTATTAATTACCATTTTTTTCGTCTCGGCAACAGTTTATGCTCAAGACAGCAAGTATATGCTCAAAGACTTCAAATTCACAGAACTTTCTGAAGTTGATACTCGAAAAGATATTATGGACAAATATGTTTGTGCGAAACAATCATATACAGCCATAGCGTTGTCAACTAATTTAAAAGATAAAGTTAGCCAAACAGTAATAAATTCTTTTAATGAATGGAACTCACTAGTGATTATTCCAAAAATGGATGATAGATATATTTGGATAAATGATCAAGCCATAGTGGCCGTTGACAATATAATTTCGAATAACCAAAATGAAAAAATAATAAAAGACGAATCAATACTAGAAATTAACAAAGAGCTGATCAATGAAATGTCTTTAATCCTTAACGTTAAAGGAGATACTTTGGTCTTAATTCCGATTAAAGTTGAGCTAGCTAACCGTAAAACTGATAAACTAGAATCTAAAACATATTTATATTACCTGAACATGAAGGTAATTAATAAAATCAATCTAGAAATGGATAAAATCAATCTTATAAAAAAAGTTGTGCAATTAGAAGAACATGCTTCTAAACTAATTAAATATGGTTTAGAGCTTGATCAATCAAATATTGATCAATTTAACACTAACATACAAAATCGTGTAATTGATTCAATCAATAGTGCGCTCATAAATATGCCGAAAATTTATTTGGTGGTGGCAAATAATATTGTTAGTACAGCTCAGTTTTTCCAACCAAAGGTTTCTGCCTATATTGTTTTAGAAACTGAAAAGAATAATTTCATCTCAAATGAAGAAAAATGTAATGGTTTTCCAAAAGGACTTAATGCTGGGTTATTTAATTCGACTATGACTGATTCGGTTGAGCTTTATTTTGACAAAAACGAGCTCATTAAAAAAATTAGAACGATTAATTACTACGAGTATTTTACCAAAAAGTATTATGATAATCGTAGTTATAGTTGGCAAACTAAGAAGCCAGTCGAATGGGAAGAGGTACATTCTATGTATACAATCGGTTATCCTAAAATGGATAGCACCTCAATACTTCATCACGCTGAAGAAACATGGTGGGGTGTCGCTTCCGAATACAAGAAATCAGGTTACCGCCCTGAAAAATTAGAATTTAATACGTTTTTTCAAAATCACGTAACGAATGATACGTTATCGAGACAGCGCTTGATTAAAATCCAAAACACTTTTGCTCAATACCCAAAATTAACATGGTACAGCTTGGTACAACAAATAAATTTTACCGAAAATGGCCTTTCTGTAAATGTGAGATTCGGAGACCCTAGTGAAGAACGTTTTAAACTGCATAAAGATTTTCAGCCCGATGAGTCAGATGAGTTTAATCGCAAGAGTTTTGAAAAAGAATGGTTCAATTCTTATTGTTTTCAAACCCCGGAAAGGCAATCTGGTATTTGCGCATTTGATCGAGATAAGCTTTATCAATTTTATTCAGCATACATGGATATCTATTCAAGCGAGTGTAATAAAATCGAATCGATACAATCTAACGTTGTACAAAATGAAGAACAAAATGAAGAACAACAACAACAGAAATTAAATGAAAAATACGGAAAAAAGTATGTTGATGCCATGTTAAAACTGACAATAATCGTGGGTATGCATGAGGATTTAGTAAACCAAATTGTGAATAAACTTTATTACGTGGAAAGCAACAGTTCATCTGCTAATCAAAAATGTTATCGATTAGAACCAAAGTATGGTACTGGATGGGTTTCTGTATGTATTGCGAATAAGAAAGTATCATCTGTAGCCTATCATTAATAGAATGCTTTTCATTACAAATGATTGTTGTAGGTACTGATGGATAAAATTTGATTATAAATCTCATAAAGGAAATGTACTCCGATTGTACTGCACATTCAAAGGGAAGCGCAATGTGATTGCATAGATTTGTTCTTCCAAATAAACCATTTACGTAAAAAATCTTTAATTCTATTGTTATGAAAATTTTAAAACTATTATTAATCGCATTGATTATCTCATCATGTGAAAACCAGAACGAAGTCTTACTGAAAGACTGTGATGCAGGTTACGGAACCATTAAATATAATGATGAGTTATATACAGGAAAGGTAAAAGATTTATCTAAAGATGGTAAACTAAAATCAGAGTTTACAGTAATCGATGGGAAAAAAGATGGTGACTATATCAAATATTATTCTGACGGTAAAGCAAAATCGTCAATTACCAAATACAAATTAGGTAAAGTCCTTAGTACAATCTATTACGATGAAAAAGGGAATGAGACAGGTAGAGATTAAAATTGTGTCATTTTTTTCAGCAATAAAAAGCTAAAAAAGCATAAGTAAAGTTTTATTTAACATAAATAACCCGATAAAGCAGAATTGACTCAATTCTGCTTTTTTTATACTAATCTGTATAGAACAATTTGGTTTACATTTTCTATCGTAGGTCAAAATGCAATCAGCTTTATCAAAGTGGCACGCACATCGCTGATCTGGACACATCTTTAGATTGGGAGCTTTGCAAACAGGTGTTTATTTTCTAGAAATTGTATTTCTAAAATCTCATTTTATAACTAGAATCGTAAAAAATTAAGGTGCGAAATTGATTTTTTTATGACCGTGATTTTCTTCAAAGCTTCCAGACATCCAATCTTGGTCCGCACTTCTTTTGCATCTTGAGCTACAAAATACCCAGTAATCTTTATCGCCAAAAACATTCCCAATAAATCCTTTTGATTGCAGTTGGTATGAGGCATAGACATATTGAGATTTTCTTCTCATGTCCAATTTTAAACCACAGCTCGTACATTTCATAATGAATCAGTTTAAATATCTCTACTCAAAGAAAATAATTTGAAGCTTTACAAAATGGTTCTTGTTAGTTCAAGTATTGTTTGGATGAAAAGAATCAAAGTTGCGCGCACCATTGCTGATTTAGACGCATCTGGAACCATTCAATCTAAGCACATTGCTGAAGCGATTCTATATCGAAGTTTGAATAGTGGAAATTCGGAAACAGTCCAGTAGGATTTTTTGTACATTTATTCTAAATTCAGTGCATGAAATCACTTTTACTTGTCCTACTCTTTCTTGTTTCCGTTTCACATGCTCAAATCAGCATCGGTCACACAACAATTACCTTTAATGATCCTTCGCGTTCTGGTGGATTCGGTTCCGGAGGTGGAGCCGGAAGACAGATTCAAACGGAAATCTATTATCCAGCGACAACAGCAGGAACAAGTACTCCTGTTGCAAGTGGCGAATTTCCAGTGATCGTTTTTGGACATGGATTCGCGATGAATTGGGACGCCTATTCAAACATTTGGGAACACTATATTCCGCGTGGTTACATCATGGCATTCGTTCGTACGGAAAGTGGTTTGTTCCCATCCCCTAGTCACGGCGATTTTGGCATGGACTTAAAATTGGTCGCGCAAAAAATGCTGGACTTACAAACGACAAGCGGACTTTTCCAAAACCATATTTACCCAAAAGTGGGCGTCATGGGACATTCCATGGGAGGCGGAGCTTCCTTTTTAGCAGCGAATAATAACACAAACATTCATGCCTTAATCGGACTGGCTCCAGCGGAAACGAATCCATCCGCGATTTCCGTTGCACCGAATGTACAAGTTCCGAGCATCGTTTTTTCCGGAAGTTCCGACGGCGTTACTCCTCCATCCCAACATCACATTCCAATGTTCGACGGAATAACCAGTACCTGCAAATCCTTCGTGAGCATCATCGGTGGAGCACATTGTTACTTTGCGAACACGAACTTCAATTGTGATTTTGGCGAGAGTACTTCCTCTACAGGCATTTCCATTACACGAACACAACAGCAAACATCAACATTTACAGTATTGGATCCTTGGTTGGATTACATCTTGAAAGACATTTGCAACGCTTATGAAGCATTTGAGTTGTCTGTTTCAAATACCCCAGGAATTGTTGGTCAAACAACTTGTCCAGTTATTCCAACGGTGAACATCACACAAAATGGTTCCATTTTGAGTACAAGTACAATTGGAAATACATACCAATGGTTTTTAAATGGTGTCGCGATTCCTGGTGCATTTATGGATTTTTACGACATGGGAATAAATCCTTCTGGGGTTTACAATGTGCAAGTGACCTTTCCCTTTGGTTGTGGATTGAGTCCAAACATCAACATAGCAGGAATTAATAATCCCTTGATGGAAGTTGTTTCCATTCAACCGAATCCATGCCATGACATCCTGACGATTTCAAATGTGAGCAGCGAAACAATGCATTGCTCTGTGCAAACAATCACAGGTCAAATTGTGAATCAGTTGGAACTGAAGCAAGGACAATTAAAATTAGATGTTAGTGGATATGAAAAAGGGATTTACCTCTTAAAATTCGAACAACATCAACATGTTTTTATCCAAAAATTCGTAGTCGGATACTGATTAGTTTCAAAGGATGGTAATTAGATGCCAACAATTCATTAAATTCGGGAACTCTTATTGAAACACATGTTAAAAAAACTACTTTTCTTCGTCATCACATTTATTGGATTCTCCACATTTGCTCAAGACTTTTCCATCCGTGGATTCGTTTACGACGATTCCAATATGGAGCCGCTAAGTGACATCAAAGTGAAACTTTTGAAAGTGGATAGTACCGTTATTGCAGGTGCTTTCACGAACAACACTGGTGGATTCTTAATTCCGAAATTAGCGAAAGGTTCATACATCTTAAAGATTGAGGGAGGACGATTTAACAAGGCTTTTGTCAATGTAAATATGACAGATAAAGACAAGATTTACGATGTTCAATTCAAACTGGTTCGTAATACCCAGAATGTGAAAGAAGTCGTTGTCAGCATCGATTCAAAAGAAAAGAAAAATGAAATCCTAATCGGTACCTTAAAATACAACCAAAAATCCCTTGACCGAATTCCAAGTCACGGTGGTGAGAACGATATCGTTGGCGCCATTAGTGTAACACCTGGAGTAGTAACAACCGGAGATCAAGGTGGACAATTGTACGTTCGTGGTGGAACACCGATTCAAAACAAAGTTTTATTGGACGGAATGACCATCTACAATCCATTTCACTCCATTGGATTCTTTTCCATTTTTGAGACAGAATTGGTGAAAAATGTGGATGTTTACACCGGCGGATTCGAGTCAAAATACGGTGGACGCGTTTCCTCCGTCATGGACATCACCTACCGAGATGGTAACAGAAAAGAATTTGGTGGACGCGTTTCAGCATCTCCCTTTCTTGCAAAAATGGTATTGGAAGGACCGATTGGTAAAGTAACCAAGGAAAAAGCAGCGCCAGGATCATATGTTTTCTCTGCAAAACACAGTTTACTCGATTACACCTCAAAATCGCTTTACCCGAAAGTCAATGATGGAAATGGATTACCATTTAACTTCACTGATTTATACGGAAAAGTAACCTTCAACGGAGATGGCGGAACAAAAGTGAGCGCCTTCGGATTTCATAACCAAGACTCCGTAAATTACGATATCGCCAACCTTCGTTGGGATGCTTCCGGTGGAGGTGTGAATTTCTTGATGGTACCAAGTGGTTCTCCACTATTCATTCGTGGACACGTAAATGGCAGTAACTATCAAACAACATTCGCGGAAACAGCACAAGAACCTCGTTATTCCAAAATCGGTGGATTCGACCTTGGATTCGACTTTAGTTATTTCTTGAAGAACGAAAGTGAAATGAATTACGGATTCAATATCAATGGATTCAATACGGAATTTGTCACCTATAACGAAGCCAAACGAAAAATTGAAGCCATTAACTTCACCACGGAAATCGGAAGTTACTTTAATTACCGATTGATCAAAAGAAGATGGGTAATTCAAACAGGATTGCGCGTTCAAGTGTATGCATCTTTGAATACCATTTCTCCTGAACCTCGACTTGGATTAAAATACAACGCGAACGAAAACCTACGCTTTAAATTCTCTGGTGGACGCTTCTCTCAAAACTTCACATCGGCATCTTCAGATAAGGATGTTGTCAACCTTTTCAATGGACTTTTGTCCGCTCCAACGAATGTACAAGAGCAATTTGTGACACAATTTCAAAATGTGAAAAACACGAAAAATGGACTTCAATATGCTTGGCATGCTATTTTTGGAATGGAATATGACCTTGGAAAACACTGGTCCTTCAATGTGGAAACGTACTACAAGTACTTCTCGCAGTTGAGCAACATCAATCAGAATAAATTATACGATGATGTTTCCCAGTTCGAGCTAATCGACGATGTGTTCAAAAAAGATTTTATTATCGAAACGGGTCAGTCTTACGGCGTTGACTTCTTGGCAAAATATTCAAAAGACAGATTGTTTTTGTGGGCTGTTTACTCTTACGGAAAAAATACCCGTTGGGATGGATTCGCAAATTACGCACCTGTATTTGACAGACGTCACAATGTAAACCTTGTCGGTTCTTATTTATTCGGAAAAGAAAAAAATTACGAATTAAATATCCGTTGGAATCTAGGCTCTGGACTACCCTTCACTCCTACCGCAGGATATTACCAAGGAGAGAATTTCTCTGGAGGAGTTACCAGTAATTATGTCACAAATAATCCAAGTGCAATTACAACCTTACTAGGTACCTTCAATTCACAAAGATTACCCTACTACCATCGTTTGGACATTACCTTCAAAAAACAATTTACTTTCAAGAACAAGGATGTAATGGAAATAGTTGCTAGTATTACCAACGTTTACAACAGAAACAACATCTTCTACGTGAACCGCATCACTTCAAAGATCATTTATCAATTTCCAATTCTTCCTAGTTTCGGTTTGAATTATAAGTTCTAACAGAAGATGTCCGATATTTCAGCATTCAAGGCGATTCGTCCTGTTCGTGATAAAGTTCATTTAGTCGCGACAAGGCCTTATTA
>CANHMH010000074.1 GCA_947461635.1 Flavobacteriales bacterium
GTTTTTGTAACCGGGGGCGTTACTTCTTCTTTAGGCAAAGGCATCATTGCCGCATCTCTTGCGAAGCTTTTACAAGCTCGCGGATACTCCACAACCATTCAAAAATTAGATCCATATATCAATATTGATCCAGGAACACTGAATCCATATGAACATGGAGAATGTTATGTGACGGATGATGGAGCAGAAACAGATCTTGACTTAGGTCACTACGAGCGTTTCCTAAATGTTCCAACTTCCCAAGCGAACAATGTAACGACAGGAAGAATTTATCAGTCGGTAATTGAGAAAGAACGTCGTGGTGATTATTTGGGTAAAACGGTTCAGGTAATTCCTCACATTACGGATGAAATTAAAGAACGCATTCAATTAGTGGCTAAAAACGGTAAATACGACATCGTGATTACGGAAATTGGTGGAACTGTTGGTGACATCGAATCTTTACCATACGTAGAAGCAGTGCGTCAAATGCTTTGGGAATTTGAAAACGATTGTGTCGTTGTACACTTGACTTTGATTCCTTATTTGTCTGCTGCTGGCGAACTAAAAACAAAACCGACACAGCACTCTGTGAAACAGTTATTGGAATTGGGTGTTCAACCGGATGTCCTATGTTGTCGTACAGAACATGAGTTGGAATTAGGACTTCGTCAAAAAATTGCGAAATTCTGTAATGTATCCGTGAACGCTGTTATAGAAGCGCGCGATGCATCTTCTATTTATGATGTTCCTTTGTTAATGCATAACGAAGAATTAGATTCTGTTGTCTTGGATAAACTGGGATTATCGAAAAAATCCATTCCAAATTTGGACAATTGGAAATCGTTCTTGGAACGTTTGAAAAATCCAAAACACGAAGTAAATATCGGACTCGTTGGGAAATATGTGGAATTGAAGGATTCATATAAGTCCATCAGTGAAGCATTTATTCACGCTGGCGTTTCTAACGAAACAAAAGTGAATGTAAAATGGATTCACTCAGAAGAATTAACTCCTGATAACATCGCTTCAGAATTATCCGGATTGGATGGCGTTCTTGTAGCACCAGGTTTTGGTTCCCGTGGAATTGAAGGAAAAATTGAAGCGGTTCGACACGCACGTGAAAACAACATTCCTTTCCTAGGAATTTGTTTAGGAATGCAATGTGCTGTGATTGAATTTGCGCGTAACGTATTGAATTTAGGGGATGCACACTCGACAGAAATGTCTGAAAAAACGAATGCTCCGGTGATTTCAATGATGGAAGAACAGAAAAAAATCTCCAACATGGGTGGAACCATGCGTTTGGGGGCTTATAAATGTGAGTTAAAGCCTAAATCAAACGCGAGTATCGCTTACAACACAAATAAAATATCCGAACGTCACCGTCACCGTTATGAATTTAACAACGACTACATAACAGCATATGAAGCAGCGGGAATGACGGCAACCGGAAAAAATCCAGATACAGGATTGGTTGAAATCGTTGAAATTCCAACTCACCCTTGGTTTGTCGGTGTACAATTCCACCCTGAATATAAAAGTACTGTGGCTCAACCCCACCCTATTTTCGTTGCTTTCGTGAAAGCAGCATTGACCAATAAAAAGTAAAAAAAAGACTATGGATCGTAATTCGGTAACCGGACTTGTATTGATTGGACTCATCCTAACGGTTTTCTCCATCATGAATCAACCATCAGCGGATGATTACAAGAAAAAAGAAAAAGCAGCAACGACGAAAGTAATTGACAAACCTGCGAAGAAGGGAAAAGAACAAAAAGCGGTTTCTGCTAATGCAGGATCGGAAATCACACCTAATGATCGCGCGAAAGCGAAAAAAGTGGCGGCAGGAAAAATCATCAGCTTGGAGAACGATGTGCTTCATGTAGATTTCAATACGAAAGGTGGAATTGTCGCTGCGGTTTATTTGAAAAAATTTAAGTCCTATAAGGATTTCGCCGATAAACGCGATGCTGAATTGTGTTTGTTTAAAAATGGAAACGCTTACAATCAACTTGTCATTCCTGTTGGAAATCAAAAAATTCACACACGAAATTACCTATTCGAAGTCGTAAAACAAGATGCGAAATCCATCGTTTTCGAAGCTTCATTAGCTGGCGGAAAAGTTCGTCAAACGTATTCTTTGAATAAAAGCTATGATTTAGATTATAATGTAGAATTAGTTGATCTAAAAGGTGTTGCAAATGAAAATGTTGTATTAAACTGGAAAGCAGACTACAACAAAACGGAGCGTTTATTCAGTGAGCAACGTCGTGTTTCTACGGTTTGTTTCAATCAAAAGAACGAAGGATTGGATTATTTGAGCGAGACAAGCAATGATAATCAAGTTGCAGAAGATGACATCGAATGGGTTGCTTTCAAACAGTCCTACTTCTCTTCTATTTTGAAACCTGCTAACGCTTTTCCAAAGAAAGGAACGAAATTCCGCATCAATACCTTCAAAGGAAATCAACACAAAAGCTGGACCTTGTTAAAAGGTTACAGCGCGACAATGGCTTTAGATTTCACGAATAACAAAGCTTCATTAAACTGGTTCTTTGGTCCAAATGACTACGAATTATTGAAAACCTACAATAGCAACTACGACGATATCCTGAACTTCGGTTGGGGCTTGTTCCGTTGGATCAACTTGTATGCGGTTCAACCAATCTTTACCTTACTTGTAGATTTCGGAATGGGAATTGGAATTGCGATTTTGATTCTTACCTTGATTTTGAAATTGATTTTAATGCCAATCCAATGGAAGATGTTCGTTTCTTCCGTGAAAATGCGCATCCTGAAACCAGAGGTGGACGAATTGACGGCCAAGTATCCAAAAAAAGAGGATGCGATGAAAAAACAAATGGAAATGATGAGTCTGTACAAGGAATCTGGCGCGAGTCCTTTGGCTGGCTGTGTTCCAATGTTGATTCAAATGCCAATTCTACTTGCGGTATTCCGTTTCTTCCCTGCAGCATTTGAGTTGCGTCAACAATCATTCGTTTGGGCGGAAGATTTAAGTTCGTACGATTCCATTTTTGACTTCGGATTCCCCATTTGGCCTTATGGTGACCACGTGAGTTTATTCACCTTATTAATGGCTGGAACGACCCTAGCATATACCTTCATGAATAGTGGTAATGTTCAACAACCACAACAACCTGGAATGCCAAACATGAAAGTGATCATGTACATCTTCCCAATCATGATGATTTTCTTCTTCAACAACTATTCTGCTGGTTTGAGTTACTACTACTTTATTTCGACCTTGATTTCCATTTTGATGATGGTTGTGATCAAGCATTTCTTTGTGGATGAAGAGAAACTTCGCTTAAAAATGGCAGAACGCAAAGCGAACAAGTCAGGCGACGAAAAGACAAAGAAAAAATCGCGTTTCCAAGAGAAATTGGAAGAAATGCAACGCAAGCAATTGGAAATGAACAAAAACAAAAAATAAAACCCATGAAATTTTTCATCGATACTGCAAACCTTGCAGAAATTAAAGAAGCATACGATTTAGGAATCCTTGATGGTGTTACCACGAATCCGTCCTTGATGGCAAAAGAAGGAATCACTGGAGCAGAAAACATTTTGAATCACTACGTAGCGATTTGCAACATCGTTGATGGTCCCGTTAGCGCAGAGGTTATTGCTACAGATTTCGAAGGAATGGTACGTGAAGGAGAACAATTAGCTGCCTTACATAAAAACATTGTGGTGAAAATCCCAATGATTTTGGAAGGAATCAAAGCAATCAAGTATTTTGCATCGAAAGGAATTCGTACGAATTGTACCTTGATTTTCTCTGCAGGACAAGCATTATTAGCAGCTAAGGCTGGAGCAACATACATTTCACCGTTCTTGGGACGTTTGGATGATGTTTCAACAGATGGAATTCAATTGATTCAACAAATCCGTGTGATTTACGATAACTACGCTTTTGACACGGAAATTCTTGCAGCATCTGTTCGTCACCCAATGCACATCATTCACTGTGCGGAGATCGGTGCGGACGTCATGACAGGTCCTTTGAGTGCAATTAAAGCGTTAGCGAAACATCCATTAACGGATTTAGGCTTACAACAATTCTTAGCGGATTACGCGAAAGGAAACAAATAAGCATGCTTCCAAAGGAAGAACGTAAGGCATACAACGAAGCATTTTGGTCTGGATTCAAGGATCACATGCGTGGAAAGATGTCCAGTACTGGTCGACGCGTCAATTGGGCTAATTATCCTACTCAGGTAAAAAATACCTACTTACGCATGATTTGCACCGGACATCAAACAGCCATTTGCTATGATGTTCAATTTCGTGATGCGGGAATTCAAGCCATCTTCTGGGAACAGTTAACGGAATTGAAAGTCGTACTTGAAAATGCGATGTCTATTCCAACAAATTGGGACCCGAGTTTTCACAATGCAGAAGGTCTTACTATTGGACGTATTTCTTGGGAACTTGCGGATGTGAATTTCTATGAAAAGACTGATTGGCCAAAGATTTACGCGTTCTTTCAAAAACATTTAATGGAGTTTGATTCCTTTTACCAAGAATTTAATGACATCCTAATTACCTTGGTAGACTAAGTAACAAAATGTGTGCGGATTCGTGTTCTTGGAACTTGCTACATTAAACATTAATTTTACAGTATGAAACAACTACTTACGCTTGCTTTTCTTTGGTCTATTTTACCAGCGTTTGCACAAACAGTCATTTTGTCAACTGATTTCCAACAAGGAATTCCAGCAAACTACTCGATTGTAGACAATGATGGGAGCACACCGGATCCATTAGTAGCAGAATATACAAGCGCTTGGATTTCAGTTGTTGACCCAGAAAATGCATTGGATACAGTAGCCGCTTCTACTTCTTTCTTTACCACGTTGGATTCTGCTAGTCGCTGGATGATCACTTCTCCCCTAATACTTGGTACTTTTGGAAATTACATTCAATGGAATGCAAAATCGCACGATCCATCTTATCCGGATGATTATTTAGTCTTGGTTTCGACGACAGATAATCAGCTTTCGAGTTTTACGGATACCATTGGATACATCGAAGAAGAAAATTTTGAATGGACAAATCGCGAAGTGAATTTATTCACGCAAGGATATTTTGATCAAACGATTTATGTAGCTTTTGTCAACGTTACCTTAGATGGATTCAAGTTGTACATCGATGACATCGAAGTGCGCAAAGACGATCCGGTTGGACTTCAGGAACCGAATGTTGTTTCGCATGTCGTTTATCCAAATCCAGCTACCGACGTGATTCACGTTGCAAGTAGTGAAAAAATTGAACAACTAGAGGTCTTGGACTTAAATGGAATGCGTGTTTTATCAAGTGCCGATTCCTATGTGAATGTACAAGCCCTTCCAGTAGGGATTTACCTTGTTCGTTTCACCATTAACGGGGTTTCTACAACGCAACGCCTTTCTAAAATCTAATGACTCATTTAATCAATCAAGTTGCCCAGCTCGTTGAAGCAAAATTCAGCGGATTAGAAGGTAGCCATGATTGGTTTCACATCAAGCGTGTTTGGCAAACAGCCCTTTACTTACAAACGATAGAAGGAGGAAATGCGGATGAAATTTCACTTGCAGCCTTATTACACGACTATTCGGATCACAAATACAATGGCGGCGATTTTGATGCTGGTTCACGTGAAGTTCTAAATTTACTGAATCAATTGAATTGTCCATTTGAATTGGCTGACCGTGTGGCGAAAATTGTTCAAGTGGTCTCTTACAAAGGAGCACTTGTTTCGGATGAGGCAACATCCATCGAAGGAAAGATTGTCCGTGACGCAGATCGTTTAGATGCAATTGGAGCGATTGGAATTGCTCGTGCCTTTTCTTATGGTGGAAGCAAAGAACGTCCACTCTACGATCCGAGCATCGCTCCCCTACTTCACGCCACAAAAGAGGAATATGCGAAGTCGAAAAGCCACACCATTAATCATTTCTACGAAAAGTTACTCTTGTTAAAAGACCGGATGGAAACAGCCACTGCTCGACAGCTTGCAGAGGAACGACATGCCTTTATGCTTCAATTCTTAGCGCAATTTGAGCAAGAATGGAAACTGGGTTAATCTTTTGATTGTGGAATCACCGGCAACTTCTGAATAATACCTATAAATTTGATCTAATTCATTTTCTGCATGAAAAGACCAAATGATTTCGAACAGTTTCATTTGTATTTCTCGGAAAGCTCAATACTTGATTTAAATCTACCTTTTTTAAAATCAGATTCAGACTGATCGACACGAGCGTTTAAAGCTTTCTTTGTCATTTGAGTAAAAGGACTTGTTATTTCAATTGTTTCGATTTTGGATTCGGCTTGATATGGATTTAAATCATCTGAAACTAGACTTATTCCTTCTATTTGATTTGACTTTCGAAAAGCAAGTATCTTCTGCTCCTCTTCTTCCAAAAGTCTTAATCCAGCACGTATAACTTCGCTTGTGTTTTTGTATCTGCCTTCCTTTAACAAACCTTTAATAAATTGCTCAAAATAGCTTCCGAGGGTGATGGATGTGTTTTTTTCCATAATGATTGATTTAAGCTAATATACCAATAATTGGTATATAAATCAACTTTTTTCGACCTTATAAATCTTCAAGGATTCACTATGGCCACTTCACATCTCCTTCTTTGTTCACATAACGCCATTCCTTCATTTGAAGTTGAGTGGTGTCCACTGGGGTGATTCTTTGAAATATAAAAAACACAGGATTTACTTCAACAACCCTTTTCCGACCATATCCGAAAGCTCCTTTATCTTCCAATTGTTCCCGAATGGTATGTGTAGCATCTGATTTATGTTCATAAGCAATAGAAAAATCCATCCAATATTGATAGAAAAAAATGGACAGTACGTTAATCAAAATGTACAATGAAAAAGAGAACATCGGTGTCAAAATAAGCCATGTTAGATTTCTTCGAAGACCATTTCGTTTATCCACGGTAAAGAACAGCGTCAGAAGTATAAAAATAGGAATTCCGTAAAAACAATAATCTTGGATTTCATCGGCAAACTCTTTTTGAGGAACAATCGAAAAAGCTTTTAATACTAGAACAATCAATAAGCCCGTGAAATAAAGAATCGCGAGTAGTTTAATGCTTGTTTGAATATGTTTGAGCATCAGCTTTTGATTAATGAATTAAACCATTCTCTAAACCATTCCAAGTGGACAAGTTCTCTTGATCGGTATTTGGTTTAATTAGTCCAATTTCATCCACTAAAAAATTCATTCGTCCATAATTACATGGAGCACATGTAATCAATAAATTTTCTTTGCTAGTTTTCCCACCTCTAGCATGTGGGATCAGGTGATCGAATTGCATCCACATAGCTTGAAAAGCAGCGTGCTGTTCAGAATTTGTCTTCCCCCACATAACTGCATTGGGGTATTTTTTTTGAAAAAAAATTCGTGTTTCCTTTCGAATTAATGGTATGCCACAAAATCGACAATTAAACCCATCCCTCTTCAAAAGTTCAAGCTCTAGACTTTTAGACGGCATTCGAACGGAATCCCGTTCATTTTTTGGCAACGTTTTTGGATTACCTAATGTCTTAACTAAGTGGGAATAAACACCTGCTTGTCCCCAAATTGACTCAGTCCAATCGCGAATTACTGAAATGTCAGCTTTTATAAGTAGTTGTTCCGCTAAAATAGAATCCCCATCGAAATGAGCCGTTGCAGATTGATTTAATAAATCTGCCGCTAAACTAATTTCAGAAATAGGTTCCTTCAAACACCTTTTAACAGTCATAGTCATTGACTTGAGTTCTTTTTCTCAGCTGTTACTTGAAATAGTAAATTGAATTATCGCAGCATTCACCATAGAAAAGGGACATTTCGAATTGTTTACTTTTTATGTTGTAGGATATAGAAATCACATCTGCAAATACTTCCGTAATGTTCAGGGATGACATTTCATTCTCGGAAACATAATCCTTTGCATAAAGGTATAAGTAATCCCCTATAACCGTCGCTGATTCAGATAGCTTAGCTGGAAAATTTGAACTGTACTTTTTAGGTGAATCACGAAGAAAATAAGCCATTCCATTTGCGTTCATCGGCATGGAATAGTATGTTTTTCCATTGCACATTAATTTCACTGAGAGGTCCTTGGAAACCTGGATTTTCATACTCGACAACATTTTTATATCTTCTCTTTCTAAATCGATATCATAGGCTTGCCTCATGCCTTCTTCAATTGCAGATCCTTGAGCCAGCCACTTGCCTCTTTCCAAGGTGTAATCCACCATCGTATTTGCGCCCATAAATCCTGAAATGGAAGTTAAAGCGTGGTCACCGATTAAACCTGATAATATTATTTCCTTCTCACTTTTAGGTGCTTCTTCTTTTGTTTTCTCGGCTGCATCGACGGGAACGTTTGATTTGTTTTTGACGTCGGTATTTTTCTGCTCATCCATTGAATTTCCGCCGCAACTTGACAGAAAAAGGATTGAACAAAGAAGTGCACTGGAATAATTTCTGTTTAATTTCATACTCATTTTCATATTTGTTAACTTTTTTAATGGATAAGACATGAATGCACCGATCAGGATCAATAAATAAAATGATAATGCTTATAATTTCCCATTTAACCTCACCAAATAAACTCAAAAATAGCACAAGTCTCCCATTCAATATGAGGTTGAACTGCCACGCCTACCTTTGTATATCTATTTGATAAACAAATATTTCGATGCCCTAAACTAGGGACATCGTGGTCAATTAATAGTTGCAAAGCAATGTCTTTCCCTTTCGACAAACCATAAGAACAACATTCTGCATAATTCCCTTCTTCACAATGTCTTCTATCATGACCTGTTTCTCCAGATGCGCCTTGTTCTTTGGCAAAACACAATGCATTTCGATATAAAACATCATTAAAACTAAGTGCATTCATAGACGCACTATTTGATAGAAAATCAATGAGTGATTGCCTGTATTCTGAATCTTTCAAATAGTAATCAGATTCATATGTTCCGTAATAATTTAATAGTTCGTTTCGAAGAAAGTCCTTTGGATATAAGCGACAAAGGTTAATGTACATGATGCATTCTTTTTCGACATTTGATAAATAAGCAACATTCGCTGCCGTATTCGCTTGAGCAAGCTGAGCGCTGGTCCAAGATTGGGCATGTGTACTAGCGTAGAAAACGAGGAATAATATCAGAAAGTACTTTTTCATTTGAGGCATTGAATTATTGTTTTTTTTATAAACGTATGCTTAACGATCGTTGTTTTATTTGGGAAGCTAGTCAAACATTAAAACAGGAAATTAACGTGTTGTTTTGATTCAGAATTTACCGCCTTTTAGCAATGTAATTATACTCTACTGTAAAGCTTAAACTTAGCGCAACTAAATTCCCGTTCTTATCCACCTTAAAGGTTGTTTGTCCGTAGCGACCATCATTGAATCTCCAATCGAAGTATCCCTCAGAACCATTCAACTCACCTAAACCAATCCAATAAGTATCACCTGGTGAAATTCCTTGAACAACAATTTTATTACCATCAAATGTCATAATATTCATGCTTTGATCTGGAGTTTTCGAAATCGTCCCTGTTGAATTGTCATATAAATCCCAAGTTCCATTTAACGTCATAACGTTAACTTGTCCTGATGTTTGAGCCATTGAAAGTCCATAAATGAAGCAGAAAGTCAATAAAATAAATGCATTTTTCATAGTTTTTGATTTTATTTAAATAATTAAAAGGTTTATAACTTAAAACACTACTGTCCGATAAAAATACAAATTAATCATTTTGTAGTCTGAAAGCCTTGATTTTACTAGTTCGGCTGTTTCGATATCAAAAGTAAGCCCCCCCCCTTTTTAAGAACTACTAAATTTGAGTTGAAGCTGAGCACTATATTCTACAA
>CANHMH010000075.1 GCA_947461635.1 Flavobacteriales bacterium
CGTGTCCAAGTTCAGGGACAAATGACTCAAGTACCAAACCACCTGCATGGCCGGACTCCCCGGCGACACAAAAATATCGAGTTTGTCCTCCCGTAATTCAATCAAAAAGGGATTCACTTTTCCCTGAATCTCCCGGTGATCAATCGGATCCTGGATCCCCATGTAGCGCAACTCAAAGCTTCGATCTGGGTAACTTCTTCGTAGAAAATTTACTAATAATTCTGATCGTGTATCATCGCCGCTCGCAGAAGACAACAAGATATGTCGGTCCGACTTATAAAAGAACTTATGGTAATTCGCGGTTGGTCCCGTTTCCAGTACTTGTCCGGCTTCAAAGTCATTTGTAGTGGCAATCCAAGAGATGAGTGTTTTCATGTATCAGAAATTGATACACGAATGTACGAAATGACTGGTTTGATTTCTGATTTTTGTCAAATATGCTTAAAACTTTACATTTCCATCTTCATCAAAAGACATATGCTTTTGTCCCCAGTTAAACATGGCATCTAAAACAGGGATGATCGTTTCTCCTCTTTCACTAATGAAATATTCTACCCTTGGTGGGATTTCCGGATATATCTTACGAGTGATGATGCCGTCTTTTTCTAACTCACGAAGTTGTTTTGTAAGCATTTGTTTGCTGATGTCATGGATTCCTTTATTCAATAATCCAAATCGGTTGACACCAATTTGAATGAGAAATAAAATATTTGGTTTCCACTTTCCACCGATCATTGAAAGGGTATATTCGACAGGTGAGGCGGATCTAATTTCATTTTTTTTCATTTTTATTATCTTATAAGGCATTGAAAATCAATAATAGTCACAAAAAGAAGTCTAGGTAAAATAAAAATAACTACTTGTAAATATTAGACTAATATAAAACCTTTGTCAAAAAAAAACACACCTTATGAAAGAAAAAAACGCTTTAGAAAAAATGGAAGATGAATTAAAAAGTGCTCAGCTTCAAATATTAGATTTTTGGGCAATCAAATGTGCTCCTTGTGAATTGTTAGGATATTTTTTGGACGAACTTCATGAAAAGCACGGTGATGCATTCCAACTGAATAAAATAAATGCACGTGAAAATGAAGAGTTGAGATTCAAATACCGTGTGATGAATGTACCTTCACTTATTTTTTTAAAAAATGGAGAAGTAGTATTTAGACATGTTGGTTTTGATGGCTTTCCTCAAACAAAACAGGCTATTGAGAAAGAAATTATCAAACATTTAAGTGAATGAACTGAACAGTCGAAACTAAAAGATTTAACATGAGCAATTGAGGAATATTTCCTAAAAGAAAATTAATTTTGAACTGACATGGAACATCGAAATTCGGAAAGTAAAAATGTATTTGATGCTCAAATACGCCAGAGGAAGGGCAAGACCTCGGCTGATATTCACTTAGAATTTGGTTTTGGAAAAGGAAGGTTCATTCGTTTTCTATTTCTTATTGTAGCGAAAGCGCTATATTTTATGGCGGAAAAGCTACAGTTAAGTTACAATCAAATCAATATCTTGGTGTATTTTTTTGTCCTACCACTTGTTTACCTTTCGCTGTTAGATCATATACTGGGATTTCATTACTTAAAAGTAGCAGCGTTATTGGTCAGCGTCGTTTTCTTTCTAGTTTGTCGAGATTTCTCTGGTTTTTCTGATGAGCTTTTCAGCAAATCTGTTCGTTTCTTGCGGTACTTCGATCGTTTTGGAATGACTTACGAAAGTGCTTCCATTTGGATTTGTGTGGTATTACCGGGTATGCTCCTTGTTGCATTGATTTGCTGCGTTGATTAGTTGAAGATTTTTCTTGGAAATAGAAATCGAAAAAACGAAGCTTGCACAAATTTTAGAATTCTGTATGGCAAATCTCCAAATTATCGAGCTGGAGAGGATAAAATCAGTGAAATTGTTAACGGATATTGTAAGTGATGCAGTTTTCCTAAAGGCAAATGTAACTGCTCAAGATGCTTAGAAATTTGGACTAAATACTTAGCTTTACAAGCAACACATTTAAAGGTTCCAAGATATACAATCTGGCAGCTGAAATAAATGGACCTAAGTAAAAATGAATCGCTTTAAACAATATGAATAGGTTAGTCAGAATTTCAAGCTTCATGTTCGTGGGTATGGTCCTTTCCTGCCAATCTCAGCCTACAAAACCGGCAAAAACAACTATGGAATTTAATTCGCCAAAAAAAGAAGTTTCAAAGCAAAAAGATAAAGGAATGTCCAATCCGGTCATGTTATCGGGAGCCGGTGGTGTGGACATAGGTCGATTATTTAACGCGTATTATCGAACTGGACAACTTGAAAAGCTCATTTCTTTCACCGATAAGCGTACCGTTGAAAAATACGGTCGTGAAAAACTAAAAGTGTACTACCGAAAATTGGAGTATGGTTTCGACATCGACTTAAGTGGACTCAGACATGAGGGGGAATTTGACATCCTCACCTACACTTGTTTTATCAATGCAACAAAGGTGGTTAAACAGCTTAGAGTTGTGGTCCAAAATGATACGGCAAGGATTGTCCCATTAAATCCAGAAAAAGGGATTGTTTTTGAATAGGCGTATCCATTGAAGATTTTCACGCAAGTTGATTTCATCCTTTGATGTTGAAATAGAATGACAGTAAGAAGGAAACAGCATAAAAACCTGAATACAACATCATTCATCCCTGAGTTTTAGCAAGTCATAAGCACTTTCAACATGGAAATTTCTAGGATAAAATTCTAAGCCCATATTTACTTCCACAAGCGTTTGAAGGTGATTTGCAAGTGCTTTTAGTGTTACTTTACGAATGATCATCAGCACAATGTCATCGACATACGAGTAATATTCGCCATCGCCAAATGCCCTAACTCCAATAGGATCCCAGACATCATGCAAATATCTGTCAACACGATCGATCAAGTTCATTGGCTCGGGAAGGTATTCACCCTGCGGATTGTTGTTTTTGCTCATAAATTTAAGTGATTGAATTTAAATATATTAAAATGCTTTTGAAATTCCAACCGGTACAATAAAAATTGTTCTCTTCAGTTATCATTTAAAAAAAAATGAAGAATGGAAACAACCCTTTTCGTGTTTTGAACGTTGGTATGATGCGAAGGGAAGTACTGTATCATTTTCCTTTTTATTTCAAGAAAGATTTATTCACTCATGCATTTTGTGCGAAAAGGCACCTTGGACAACTATGCTTTATTTAATTAATAAAAATGATGTATGTGGATAGTTAAAACAAATTACAAGGAATTTTTTCCAATTTACGTGGCCAGAGATGAAGCGAACGATCCCTTGTTCTATATTGAGTTTATCGGGAACTCTTATTCTTTGATGGAGACCTCTTTTTTCAATGATGAAACGTGTGCGTATTTCAAAGAATCGATCGGTTACGCTCAGGAATGTGTCATTGTAGATGATCCATTTGATGAAGTGAAATTCAGAACCTTGTTCGAACGGGATGTATGGATTTATTTAAATTTCACTCCAAAGGAAAAACGTGACGACATTCCTAAAAAATATGTGAAGGATGCTTATTTAATGATTGACCAATTTAAGAATGACAAAAAGTTGCTGCTTCATTTTTTCTGGAAAGAAGAAATATTCCATCAAAGACATCGCATAAAAATGGAGCGTATTTTTAAAACCTACATGAATCATTTTGGTTGGGAAGTATTTCTGCAGCAGTTACCTTTTGATTTAAGTGTAATTTCCACAGAACAATTTATCGCTACTTGGGGACATCGCTTGAAGGAAGATTCTAAAAACGAAAAATTCCAAACCTTCAAATGTAGGGTGAGGGTTGGAGAGCAAACAAGCACCTATTTTGTATCCATGGATGGACAATTGTTTTGTTGGATGAAAAGAAACGATTGAATGATTACTTATTTTTAGTTGTACTATTTTACTTTCGTTTTATTTATAATACTTTAGATAAAATTACTTAAACGTAGAGACCGAATCCAACGATCGTTTAAACAATTGGAATTGGAGTATACGTAGCTTATTTATTTTTTTCTGAGAAACAATTAATGTCGAAAGTCAAGCAGCAAGGATATGTATTGAATTTGTTTGGAACAGGTGTTCAACTGTGGGACATTGAATTACCGCAAGAAACCATGCTGAAACTGACGACATTTAAAATCACACGAAAGGTAACTTGGGAGGAAGTGATGTTTAATTTGGAAATTATGGAAAAATTGGGGTATTCAAATTGGACTGAATATGCAAAACCTTTGACATCCATTCGTTTGCTTTTAGATGATTCCGCGAGAATTGAATTGCGTAAGAAAAGCCGATTGATCGAAATGATTTCAGCAAAGGAACTTTGTTTGCCCAGTTCGCTTTTTTCGAGGTACGAAGTAAACCAAGATCAGGAACATTTTGAATCCCCTTTGCAACTTCGGTTTTTAATTCGATACACAGGATTGGTGTCCAAGTTTAATTTTCAAGAAGATTACTTCCGTATGGATCAATTAGAATTTAAGTTGGATCGCAATAATTATAAAAATGAAGTCATGTTAAGTTCCATTTCACTGAATGGAATCCCTTTAAGTTCATTGCAAGATGACTTATTGCACGTGCGTGGTGAATTAATAAATGAAAATATAAAATGACAAAAAAACGATACTTAACGAAATCAAAATTCAAATTGGCTCTGGATTGTCCAAGCAAATTGTATTACGCAGCTCATCCGGACCTATATGAAAACACGCGGTCAGATGATCCATTTTTATTAGCCTTGGCTGATGGTGGTTTTCAAGTGGAGGAATTAGCGAGGTTAGAATACCCGGACGGAATATTGATTCAGGCGGAACATTGGCAATATGATGAGGCTGTCGAGCAAACTTTGGAGTTACTAAAAAGAGAACAGGTTGTTATTTTTGAGGGTGCATTTCGCTTTGAGCATTTATTTATTCGTGCGGATGTGGTCGTAAAAAACGGCAATCACCTTCAATTAATTGAAGTCAAAGCAAAGTCCTATGATCCAGCTGCTACGACTTTTATTGGAGCAAGGGGTGGCTTGGATGGAAAATGGAAACCATATTTATTTGATGTAGCCTTTCAGCAATATGTGATTCAAAAGATGTGTCCAACGTACTTCGTTAGCTCCTTTTTGATGCTAGCGGATAAAAGTAAACAGGCCAAAATCAATCAATTGAATCAGTGTTTTCGCATTTCAAAAGCTGGTGATAAGCGCAAGGATACCATTCGTTTGGTGTCCAATTTGGAAGAAATAGGAGGGGAGTCCATTTTGTCTAAAATGGATGTATCTGAAATTGTTTCGGATATCCATTTAGGGAAGTTTAAGTATAGCGAAAAATTGAATGGGGAATTTCATGAGATCATTCAGCGCTTCGCGGATGCGTATTCAAGCGATACGAAAATGAAGCCACAATTGGCATTTTCGAAGTGTAAGACATGTGAATTCAATTGTAAAAATGGAAGCTTGAAAAAATCAGGTGTCAAAGAATGCTGGACTTCCACTTTTCATTGGACGGATGAGGAGTTTAATCGTCCAAAGTTGTTTGATGTTTGGAATTTTAAATCTGGTTCCAAACTCTTTAACGAATATCAGCTCATTCACATGAATGAACTGACCAAGGAACTTTATCCACTTAAAATGGATCCAAATCGCTTGAGTGCAAGTGAACGACAATGGTTGCAAATTGAGAAGGTGTTGGAAAATGACGACAGCATTTATGTCATGAAAGATGAATTGAAACGGGCCATTGAAAGTTGGCACTTCCCCTTGCATTTTATCGATTTTGAAACGAGTATGGTGGCCATTCCTTTCAATGAAAACCGTCGTCCATATGAACAAATAGCGTTTCAATTCTCACATCATAAAGTGACTGCTGACGGAGTAATTTCCCATGAATCAGAATTCATCAATGTCCAGCCGGGAATCTTTCCAAATTTTGCTTTTGTCCGAGCATTGAAAGAAGCGCTTGGTGAAGTTGGAACGATTTTCCGTTATTCCAATCACGAGAACACCGTCCTAAATGCCATTTATAACCAATTGATGGAAAGTTCCGAAGAGGATAAAATGGAACTTTGTGCCTTCATTCAAACCATTACAAACCGAAAAGCGAAAAATGGCTTTGAATGGATTGGAGACCGTAACATGGTAGATTTGTGCGAAGTCTATAAATCCTACTATTTTGATCCGAACACAAAAGGTTCTAATTCCATTAAAGCTGTTTTACCGGCATTGATGAAGCGAAGTGCGTTTTTAAAGAACAAATACAGCCATCAAATCGGTGATATTGGCGTGACATCCAAAAATTTTCAAGCCACTCACATTTGGCTCACCTCAGATGCAAGTGGAGTTGTGAATCCCTACAAATCACTCCCTCAAATATTCAATGATTGGACGAACGATGAGTTAGATGATTTATTCAGTGACATGGAAGACCTCAACAATGGTGGCGCGGCATTAACCGCATACGGCTTCATTCAATACACCGACATGAGCGAAAACGAACGAACGGCTCTCTCCTCTGCGCTTCTCCGCTATTGCGAACTCGATACCCTCGCTATGGTGATGATTTATGAGCATTTTTTGGAAGTGGTGGGGTGAAGTGTAGATATAAATAATATGAAAATGGTAGAATATGAGTAAAGTAGAATTTAAATATGTTGAAAAACCAATTGAAAAATTAAAAACCAATTATAACGAGAGAAAAAGAAAGAATTTGAATGGATTTATAGATTTTAAAGATTTTTACACATGGTTTTTGAGTCAAAAAAAGACGTGCTATTATTGCGGAATTGATGAGGATATTGTTCAGAGAATTGTTACAACATCAAAACTTACTTCAAATAGATTTCCGTTAAATGGAATTTTGAAACAAGGAAGGAGTAGAGGGATGTGGTTGGAAGTTGATCGAATAGATCCAAAAAATATTTATTCAAGAGAAAACTGTGTGCTTTGTTGCTATTTTTGTAATAATGACAAAAGCGATGTTTTTGATGGTTTAGAGTATAAGAAATTCTTCGAAAACAGAAATCAATACCTTAGGGACTTAATAAAATAAATATATGAATAAGAAACATTATGTAATTTACTTTGAAAATGGTATCGTTAAAACCTTTAAATCGAAAGAATGGGCAGAAGAAAACAGGGAATGTTTTAAGCACTCATTCATTGGACAAGATGTGCCAACATCAAATGAGATAGATCGTTATTTGGTTTCAGAAAAAGGATTTTCACTAATTTCTGACAATGAAAAGTTTGTGTGTTTTAAACTTGTAAACTAAAATAAAGTTTAAAATCAAACAGCGTAGTAAATAAAAGCAAAAACGAATACAACATCAAATGAATTTATGGAATTTAATGTTGGGATGGTTTCAGGAAAGAAATGACCGACAAGTATTTTTAAAGGACTTTAATTACGAGGCAAAACGTGCATATGTTACTGGACAAACTGACATACTGTTAAAAGCATCGACATCTTATGGTAATTCTGATTATAGACATTCATTTTCACGATTTATGGCTGGGGGTTTCAGAATTAAAGCAGATGGAGGGCGTCCATTAAGTAGAGATGAAGTAATCTCGATAGGTAAGTCAATTATTGGAAATCCAATGATTATTAGAACAATGATAGCATTAGGCTGGGATACACTTGAAGTACACCCACAAGACTCCTCCTCTGGTCTTCAGTGGAGATTACAAAATAACATTTATCTATCATGAAAATATATTTAATCGCAAGTGTAATTTTAAATCTTGTATTAGGATTTTTATTTATAAAAAAAATCAAAAAACGCAAGAATGCAGAATTAGAACAAATCAGACAAGAGGGACCCTTGGGATCTGGTGCTGATTTGTTTAAAGACATCACGAAATCCAAAGAACTCTTCAAAATTCTCAAAAGAGAAATACATCCGGAACAATTTATAGATAACCCTGAATTATATGCGTATGCTGAGGAAAAGATGATGCAATTAGGAGAAATCTCAAATTCGTATACTTCAATGATTCAACTAATCAAGGAAATGAAAAGTAATAATTTTCCATTTTCAACTAAATTGTATAATTTAGAAAACATTAATTAATTGATTCATATGGGATTTTTTAACAATCTATTCCGAAAACATTTTGTGAGTCATCAAGAAAAGTTTCTTGAACAACATGGTCACTTTTGTGCACAGTTTCTTAATCATTTGGATGACTTGGATTTTAATAAATTTCAAAGTGGTATAAAAGCTAATTTGAACGATTTCCCATTAAATTCACCTTTAGTGTTTTTAAATGGTTCCAATATTAATGTTCCAGAACTTGTGAAGGCTTTAGCAGTTTGGTTCGTAATTGATAATTTACTGGAAATTGAAGGAATGCCTTTTGATGAGATGGAAGATAAGTTGGTGGATAAGATTCAAAAATCCATTCAATTAAACGTCAATAAAAGCACAATCAAAGTAGCAATTAAAGAATTATCAATACGATATAAAAAATTCACAATAGATGACAGGAAACTCAGCAATATAAATTGTCTTTATATTGATTCATTTGACGTTGAAACACCTGAATTTTTGGATGGTGTTTTTAATTCATTTTATCTTATTCAAGGCTACTTTATTTGCATTTCAACCTATTCAATGGAGCAATTCAATCATGTGAATGAATACTCAAAACATTCAGTTAGCAAGCTCATTTTTCAAGAAGTGATTGATTTTAAAGATAATTCACCTTTTATTAATGTTGAAAAAATCACTAAATTAATGGGGGTGATTTATCAAGCTGAATTAAAATTGAATTAGTATAAATATCATCTTAAAGAGGATTATCTTACTCCTACCAATTATTTAATTCAACAAAAATTCTTCAAAAACATACTTACATCTTTAGCTTTCCTATTAGCAGTAGTAGCAACGGAGATTTCCGTTACAAATTAAAAAACTTTAATGAACTGAATGTTACTATACTGAAATGTATACAATAACATTTTTCCTTTTAAACTAAAATGGATATTAAACTGATTCGATCCGCAACTCCATAAGTGGCTCTGTAGTTCTATACATGAAAGCAAACTGCTCACCCCCCAAACTCCTCCCCAATCATCCATTTTTCGCGCATGCGAAACGCAGGAATTGTCTGACGCTTGGCTTTATTCGCTGCAATGTTGGTTTTGATTGATCGTTGGGCTGCCCATTGCGATAGTGGAACGATTTTCTTTGCGGTAAGAATGGTAATTCGTTTGTGGAGCGATTCAAGCAAAAGCAGGGCAAATAGTTCGGTGAATCCATCAAATTTTAGTGTGGACTGATACCGTGTGAATAGGGGATAGTATTCGCTGTGTTTGCTTTTGTTTTGAATGATAATGGGAGGAAAGCCCAGCTTCATGAGTTGAAGGTTGATCAATACCCTGCCAATACGTCCATTGCCGTCGACGAAGGGATGGATGGTTTCAAACTCGGCATGAAAATAGGCGATGGCATCTAGAAAGTAGCTGACTTTTTGTTGGTTATAGTCATCGACTAATGTTTGCGAGAGTGTTGGGACAAACTGCGGATTTGCTCCGAGGTGATTCCCGACTCGCACCCATTCTTTTCCAGTTCGAAAGCGTCCAGCAATGGAATCGTCGATGTTGCGCAGTAAGCTTTTATGTAAGGCTAACATGCCTTTGATGTTCAAGGATGAAGCTGGATTCTCAAGTAAGTTCTCGGTTAGTTTTGCTAGGTTTTGTGCTTCGAACACTTCCCGCACATTGATTTTTCCGGCTAATTGACCTCCGGAAAGAATCTTTTCAGTATCCTCCAAGGAAAGTGTGGAGTTTTCAATCGCGTTCGAGTTGTAAACCAACTCGGGAATTTCAGCTAGAGTGATTTCCTTTAAGATAGCTTCATGCTCCTTGGCCAACGC
>CANHMH010000076.1 GCA_947461635.1 Flavobacteriales bacterium
AATTGTTAGGAATCAAAGTTGACCTAATTACAGAAAGATCCGTTCATCCTTCACTCAAACCATCGATTGAAAAAGATTTAATCCGAATTATTTAACGCTCCGATAACTCTGGAAACGGAATCAATTCCATGGCATTCGTGTAATCAGAGCCTTCGAGTGGATAAAGAATCAGCTCGTTTTCATTCTTGAACTCAAACTCAAATTCACGGGTATCTCGAGGGAAAGACATCGTTACATAATGACTTTTATGATTGAATGTTACTTTACCTTGCTTTCCTTCACCTGTGGCTAATTTCTGTAAATCCGTCAAAAGGCACTTTCCGGATTGGTAAAAAATGATCACTTCCTGCTGCAAGGTTTGCCTCATTGAAACGGCACCATCGGGAGAAATGGTTTTATTTACCATCCACACTTTGCTGTTTCCATCGGTGAATCCTTGTGTAAAATCGACATTATCTGTTCGAATACTGCCCGTACAAGAGGTAATCAAGAATACGATCAGGAAATTAAAAAAGTAACTTTTCTTCATGTAGGATTTTGTTCACTTCGATGGAAACCGAATCCACCAATTCAGGCTTCACTTTTCCTTTGCAATTGTAGGAGAATAACTCTTCGCATTTGTCAAATTCATACTTCCCATTTTTCCATTTGAACACACAATGATAGGCTTCGTCGTATTGATCTAAACGGAAACGAATCACTAAATCATCGTAAGTGGAAGGACCGTTTTTTCTACGTTCAATGATGTTTCCTTTAATGGTATTGGTCATGATGAGCTTTCCTTTTTCACGCTCAAAAATCAATATCCTTCTGGATTTAAATTTCACCGGGTCATTTGGAAAAGCTGCCCCATTGATTAACAACAAAAAGGCATTTTTGAGGGAGACCGCATCGTTCAATTTAAAGAATCGGAAATACTTTGGCGAGCACGATCCAAATTGTCCATCAGCGATGGTCGTGTCACACATGTTCAATTCTTTTAAAAGCTTCAATTCATTGCCATCCGTAAATGAATTTAAATTGAAATCCGTTGAAATGTATTCAATGCGGGATGTTTCTTTTTTCGGGTCCTCCGAATCGTCTGAATTCGATGACTTTTGATTAATGACCACAACAAGCACAATAACGGCGAGGATTACCAGAATAAATAGCGGGAACTTACGAGACTTTATACGATTCATACTTCTAAATTACAAATTAAATACGGCGTTCGATGCAAGAAAAGCAGTTTGAAATAAATCCATGTTTATTCCTGTTTCTATTTGCTGTTCTTTCATCCAAGCCAATAACTGCTCCGTGGCTAAATTCCCTGTTAAATCATCTTTTGCCATGGGACATCCACCAAATCCTTTTATAGCCGTATCAAATCGACGACAACCTCCTTCATATGCAGCAGCGATAATCTCTTCTGCTTTTTCTCTTACCGTGTGAAAATGTGCTCCGAACTCAACAGCTGGAAGTGCTTGGGTCAATTGCGGGAATAAACTGCGAACATCTTTGGGATTGGCACAACCAATGGTATCCGATAATGCTAGAATTGAAATCCCAAGGTTTTTATGCAAGCGTTCTGACCAACTTACTACTAAATCTGTGTTCCATTCTTCCCCATAAGGATTTCCAAATCCCATGGATAAGTATACGACAAGTTCTTTCTTAGCTTTTTGCGCGATGGACTGAATGCTTTCCAAATTATGCATCGAATCTTCAATTGACGTATTCGTATTTCGTTGTTGAAATTGTTCAGAAATGGAAAATGGATAACCCAAATAATGGATTTCATCGAAAGATGCGGCATCAGTAGCGCCACGTTCATTGGCCACAATCGCCAATAATTTAGAAGACGTATTCAGGTTTAATCCTTTCAACACCTCCGCTGTATCACGCATTTGAGGAATGGCTTTCGGAGAAACAAAACTCCCGAAATCGATGGTGTCGAATCCACAGTTCAGCAACTGATTGATGTAGCTTGTTTTTATTTCCGTTGGAATAAACTCATGCAATCCTTGCATAGCATCCCTAGGACACTCAACGATTTTCAATTCAGGCATGTTGTCCTTTTTTGATGAGTGCTTGATTGATTTCTTTGATCAATCCTGGTCCTTCGTAGATGAATCCAGAATACAATTGAACCAAGGTCGCACCGGCATCTAATTTATCCAATGCATCTTGTGCCGTGTGAATTCCACCCACAGCAATCATCGGAATACTTCCCTTGGATTTCGTGTGAATGTAGCGAATCACTTCTGTTGAGCGTTTTGTTAACGGTTTTCCTGATATACCTCCTGCGCCCATTGCTTCTACTTCCGAGCTCGGTGTGCTCAATCCTTCGCGACTTATGGTTGTATTTGTCGCAATCAGTCCTGCGATTTTTGTCTCCTGTACAATTTCAATGATTTCATCCAATTGTTCATTTGTCAAATCTGGCGCAATTTTCAATAAAATTGGTTTGGGATTCGCTTTGGTTTCATTTTTCCTTTGCAGCGTGGACAACAATTCCATCAAGGGTTCTTTTTCCTGCAAAGCGCGTAAATTAGGAGTATTTGGAGAGGAAACGTTCACGACAAAATAATCAACCTCATCAAAAAGTGCCTCGAAACAAATCATGTAATCATTGAGTGCTTCTTCGTTTGGCGTCCATTTATTTTTACCAATATTTCCACCAATAATAAGTTTACGGCTTTTTCTTGCTTTTAAATGTTTCAATGCTTCCTGAACACCGTCATTATTGAATCCCATTCGATTCAAAATAGCCTCGTCTTTTTTCAAACGAAACAAACGCGGTAGTTCGTTGCCAGGTTGAGCGAGTGGAGTAACTGTTCCAATTTCAATGAAACCGAAACCACAGCTTTCCATTTCGTTGAAGTACTTGGCGTTTTTATCAAATCCAGCCGCAAGTCCAACGGGATTTGGGAATTTTAGTCCAATAAATTCGCGTTCTAAAATGGGATTCTGAACATGGTAGATGGAACGAAAAATCCATTTACTTGGTGGGAATTTCACCAGTAATTTAAGGAGTCCAACTACAAAATAGTGCACTTTTTCCGCATCAAAACGGAACAAAATAGAACGGAACAAATGATACATGCGCAAATGTAAAAACTAATTTCTACTTCGCGTGGGATGTTCCTAAATTTAGAACAAAATCAATGCAGTAAAAACACCGCCAATTGCGTAGAGCCAGGGATTCATAATCCATTTTTGATATTTTACACCTCCGTAGATGGAATCAAAATCCATACGTTTTCTAATTTGTTCCGAGCTAGGCTCATCCCTGTCCAGTAGAAATTTTATCATAGTCATTCTTTTTGGTAAAATAATTCTTTCAATTTCAATAAGGCACGAAATGTTTTCACTTTCGCATTGTTTTCAGAAAGACCTACAATTTCTCCAATTTCACGAAATGAACGTTTCTCAAAAAAACGCATCTCGATTAATTGTAATTGAGCTTCCTTCAATTTACCCATCGCGTTCAACAATTTTGCTCTGTTTTCCTCACTGCTGTCATCTGTGAAATCATCCATTACTTGTTTCAAAGTCACAGAATCAATGCTCACCGTTCTTTGTGCTTTTTTATCACGAAAAGACTGGTACAACTCACTTTTCGCAATGCGAAATAACCAAGAGGAAAATGGGACTCCCCTATTTTCGTATTTCTGGATACTTCCCATTGCTTTAATGAACACACAAGATGTGATGTCATAAGCACTTTCGATTTCATCGACACGTTTGAACACATAGCGAAAAATCGCTTCATGGTAACGTTCGTACAAAGGAGCAAAATAGCGCGGGTGTTCTTTCGCACGCTCAACGAGTCTCATTTCCTCATCCAGACGAAATGCACTCTGATGGTAAGTCATGTTGACAGCCATAGGTTCTGGTTTTAGTTCTAGTTTGATTTATTTGGAGAATTCACGACGCTTGCAGACGCCGCTTATTTGCATAACGCCAGTTTTTGAAATATGTAACACTTTTTTTTGAAAAAAAATTTACATTAAAGTGAAATCCTAAGCTGAATAAGCAAATCCGACTTTTTATTTCCCGTTATTTGTTCGGGTCCAGAACTAATTGTCGAGCGGTTTTCATATAAAAAGACACCGTATTTAATCCACAAATCACATGAGCGCCAAAACGAATAACGCAAAAGGACATATGCCCTACTTCCCTGGTAATAATATGCCGGGACAGCAAAGACATACAGTGCATTGCTTTCAAAGGTGTAAATTCTGGTATCGTAACTATCCGTATCAAACAAGGCAAAGCGAAAGGATAAATCGTATGGACGACTTTTCGGTTTAAAAATTAAATCCTGCGTCAAAAGCATTCCCTTTTCAGGTGTGTTGCTTGGACGATGAATTGTCACGTACTCCAATCTTGTTTTTAAAGAAATAAATTCATTCAAGACACAGGACATATTCAAACGGTAATTTCGTTGAAGCACATCTTCGATTTCTGTAACTGTTCCATCACTATTCCGGCTGTTCTTTTGGCGTAATTGCTGACGAAATCTCCCATAAATCTCAAAGGTCTTTGATGGCTTGTACACCGGTTGTATCAAGATTTCATGTCCATTGGAAGGAGCATCAACTCCGTATTTCATCCACGGAAACTTAAATAAATCCACATACGCATTTACGGTCCAAGCTGTAGCAACTTTCCATTTTAAGGCAGCATACGTACCTTCTTCGTTTTGTGTATTGCTTCCTTCGGAGAATCCTGCATTGTAAAGCGTCTGATACTCTTTTTGATAATTGCGGTACAACAGACCAAAACTAAACCTTGGATCTAAGGACATCATGGCTGCGTGGACCATTGCCCAACCTTTTTGCGGGTCCATTTCAGGCCTTAACACTTTTGAAACTTCACCGAAGACATTCATGTTTTTAAAGACATAACTGTAATCCGAACTGATCGAAGTGAATTGTGTGCCTCGAAAATCAAATTGATTGTAATATTGAATGTCTTTATTATACGGCCTATCATATCCCTGATGCACGACCGCTCCTCCCCAGCGAAAGGCACCATTTGAATAACGAATGTTGGCACCGATGATGCGCTCGCTGAGTCCATTCTTTTTCGCAATTTCACTCGTGGTTCGATGTAAGCCAGTTAAATCGATGGTTGAAACAAATTCCAAGTCATCGTAACTTGTGTCTGATACGGAGACACCGTCCATTTTCTTTTGTGAGGCAAACATGAGCAAGGACCAATTTTTATAGCCAAAATCTGCCGCAACACCGCGCAGAAATCGAGATTCATCCACAGAAGTATACGCACGAATTGGAATCGCTGTTCGTTTCATGGTCGTTAAGTCTGCTGTTTTTCCAAAAGCGTAACTTGACCATAAATTGAGTCCTTGTCCAATTTGAACCTGAAAATCTCCTACGGCAACAGACTTCACATATTTCCCTCCTTTAAAAAAAGCATGAGCGGAATAAAAATCGAATCCTGGTTTCTGGCTTCCTTTAAAGAATTGTTCGCCTGCATCTTTTTCAGCCGTTATTCCAACAGAAATATTTGTTTTATACGTGTAGCGAAAACGAGAATAATACCGATCTCCATTTCCATAATAATATTTATTCGAGGACTGAAGAACGGAGTCACTGACATTTGCATACCCAGCTTTGAATTGCATATTGGGTTGGTAGCGCAAATATTGTTCGAAGCGTCCTTCTTTCATTGCTTCTTTCCAAGTGATGTGCAATTGATCCAAACGGTCGTCCACACGAACAAAGGGCAAAACCAGTTGAATGATTTGCGGATCCCAATATGCTAAACTTTGAAGTTCATATATGGATATCAATTTCCCGTAAGCTTTTCTATGAAGCAACAGTTCATTGATTTGCACACCCGAAAGTAAGTACAGCTCTTCTAATTCTTCACCAGAAGTTGCATTCAAATTTATGGGATGATCAAAGTAAAAATTGAGTTGTTCAATGACATTCGTCAAGTCTAAACTCTCCGATTGAAACTGCTCTGAAATAAATTCAATGCGTTGTTGAATCACTTCATTTCGATCCTGAGCAAAAAGATTCGCGCTAGAAATCAAAAGTAAAATGCAACAAAAGCGCCTCATATTACTTTATGTCAAATTGAAATGATACATGTGGTGACCAACCCAACAACTGATGATATGCGGTACCGAAATCAAGTTGAAAACGATCTTTAAAACGTCCTCCAACGCCAAACGAAAAAGCAAGTGGCGCTGTTGAAATCCCTCCACGAAAAAACCATTTGGCATTTGGTTTATATTCCGTTGCGAATTTTACTTGTAACGGATGAATGACATTTTTTTCAATTTCGGTGAAAAGAATTAATTGTTCCGATAGACGGTAATTCATCCCAAGTCTAATGGCGCTTGCCAAACGTTCATTGATCGATGGCGATATTGAGGACCTTCCAATGTTTAAGGCACTACATCCAAAATGGATCCGTTCTGAAAATTTAACGAGTAATCCGAATTCCGCTGTTAAAGATGAGGAAGATCCATAATTTTCATTTAAGCGAAGGTAATTGTGATTCAACTGCATTCCCATGGATACTTTTTCACTTAACGCAAGTGCAACTCCGATGCCATTTTTCATTGATCGAAACTGTTGGTATCCATAAATTTGACTTCCCGCGGATATCACCACCTTTCTTATTGGCAACGCGTAAACAAGTCCCTGTGACTGTAATTCTTTCAGTCCAAATCTATTTTGATAACTGACTCCAATTGCTTGCTTTTTCAGTCCAATTAGCGCCGCAGGATTGTTCACATGCGCCCAAACATCGTTGAAAGTCACACTGGAATTTGCTAAGGATAATGAGCGTCCACTATTGATAAAACTCGTCTGACCAAAAAAGTTTGATGACGACAAAATAAAAAAAGTAAATAAAAGCTGTTTCACAAAAAAGTAATTGAAGCAACTAAAATACATTTTTCGATTGTAACAAACCAATAGTTGTCGATTCTAATCGTTTAGTCGAAGTTCAATTCAAACTTCTGTCGTATATTTGAAAAACGAAACTTTAGACAGATATGTCCAATTTACACTACCCATTTGAACCCGTAGCTCATGAGGATTGGGTACTCCAAATTCAAAAGGAATTACGCGATCAAGCTGGAAAAATTGCTTTTAAAGACTCCATCGAAGCGTTGGAGATAAACATAACCGACTCTCCCAATAATATAGTAGACATTCCGTTTCCATCTGAATCGAATCAAGTAAACAGTGTTCATTTTGAGCTAATCTCAGATGAAAAAGAAAGTAATCGTCGCATTCTTCTCGCTTTGATGCAAGGAGCGAATGCTTTGTTTCTTCGAACGGAAAACGAATCGCTTGATTGGAGAATTGTATTAGATCAAGTGGGATTGGCCTATATCCGAACAGAACTATTGGTAAAAAACAATGTTCAGTTGGAGGAAGTTAAAAATCAATTATCGACTGAACAGTTCGAGCAAATTCATATGCTTACAGATGAATTAATCTCAACTGAAAATGCGAACAGTACTGCTTACTTTAATGGCTTTGAATTACAGCAGATCGGTGCAAATGCGCAACAAGAATTAAGTTTAATCGCGACCGCTTTTCACCACTTTTTATCGGAAGGAAAGCAATCTGAAGTTGTCTTCAGTATTGGAATTGGCGCTCACTATTTTATGCAAATTGCAAAAGTTCGTACACTGCATTATTTGATTTATAAGATTGCCGCGTTGCATGGAATTGAGCATCCAAATTACCGTGTTCAAGCACACATTGGATGGGTAAATAAATCATTAAAAGATCCTTACACCAATTTATTGCGTCAAACCAGTGAAGCCATGTCTGCATTTGCAGGTGGGGTTCAAGGTCTGATTATTCATCCGTGGGATGAATTTGCGTCAGAGGGAAAAGAAGATTTCACTTTACGCATGTCCTTGAATGTTTTCAATTTACTAAACGACGAAGCTCATTTTGATTGGGTACAAGATCCAATGAAAGGAAGCCGAATTGTGGAGGCACTTACGATTCAACTGATCGAGAAAACTTGGACGCGCATTCAATCCTTATCGGAATTACAAGGTAAAGAACTCCTTGATACGTGCCTGTCGGATATTGAGCAAACGAGAAGGATGCGCGAGGAAGCTTGGTCAAATGGGGAAGAAAAACTCATTGGTGTACACACTTTCTTGAACAGCGATGAAAGCAAAGCAAAAACCTGGGGGAATGTATCGAGCTATTTAGGAAAAGAATATTTAACCGTTGAAAGAACACGTTGAGATGAATAAAATCGATTTAAAAACGATTCCGGCTTTTGAGGAAGGGCATTCAGCGGAAAACAAGGATGTTAATTCGACGTTGACGAATGAAGGTTTTAGTGTGAAATCCACTTATTCGTTGTCGGATATTGAGAACATTGAACACTGTAAATACACTTCTGGATTTGCACCATACCTAGGTGGACCGTATGCTTCCATGTATGTTTCTAAACCATGGACCATCCGTCAATATGCTGGATTTTCAACCGCCGAAGAATCTAATGCTTTTTACCGCAGGAATTTAGCTGCAGGACAAAAAGGATTATCTGTGGCCTTCGATTTAGCAACACACCGTGGTTATGATTCCGATCATGAACGTGTAAAAGGCGATGTTGGAAAAGCAGGAGTTGCCATCGATTCCATCGAGGACATGAAGCGCTTATTCGACCAGATTCCATTGGATGAAATGTCGGTTTCCATGACCATGAACGGAGCTGTGTTGCCGATCATGGCATTTTACATTGCTAGTGCTTTGGAACAAGGTGTTAGTCCGTCAGAATTAAGTGGGACGATTCAAAATGACATCCTAAAGGAGTTCATGGTGCGTAATACGTACATTTATCCACCAACTCCATCTATGCGGATCATCGCGGATATCTTCTCGTACACCTCGCAAAACATGCCGAAATTTAATTCAATCAGTATTTCCGGCTATCACATGCACGAAGCAGGAGCAACAGCTGCATTGGAATTAGCATACACCTTAGCAGATGGCATCGAATACGTTCGAACGGGACTCAATACCGGACTGAAAATTGACGAATTTGCCCCAAGATTAAGTTTTTTCTGGGCAATTGGCATGAATCACCATGTGGAAATCGCCAAATTACGCGCTGGACGTTTGTTATGGGCGAAACTCATCAAAGAATTTAATCCATCTTCCGCGAAGTCCTTGGCACTACGAACGCATTGTCAAACATCTGGGTGGTCATTGACAGAACAAGATCCATTTAACAATGTCGCTCGAACCTGTATTGAAGCACTCTCTGCTGTTCTAGGTGGAACACAATCGTTGCATACAAATGCCTTAGACGAAGCGATTGCCTTACCTACTGATTTTTCTGCGCGCATTGCACGTAACACTCAAATTTACTTACAAACAGAGATCGGAGTAACTTCGTTTATCGATCCAAGTGCAGGAAGCTATTACATTGAATCCCTGACAAATGAATTGGTCAATCAAGCATGGGCATTGATTCAAGAAGTAGAAGAATTAGGTGGAATGGCAAAAGCTATTGAAACCGGGATTCCAAAAATGCGCATTGAGGAAGCGGCGGCCAAAAAACAAGCGCGCATTGATTCCAATCAAGAAATCATCGTTGGGGTCAACCGTTACCAAAATGACGATAAATCAGACTTTGATATCTTGGAAATTGACAATTCCAAAGTGCGTGACGCACAAATTGAAGGATTGAATACCTTGAAATCAAAAAGAGATCAGATTCTTGTCAATAGTCTTTTGAAGGAATTGGAACTTGCTGCCAAAGAGGAACATGGAAATTTATTAGAAATCGCCGTAAGAGC
>CANHMH010000077.1 GCA_947461635.1 Flavobacteriales bacterium
TATGTTTCAGAATTTCCGGAGACATTATTGGCATTAGCAAGACAATTCAGTCCTGGCCCCATTACCTTTATTTTAGCTAAAAGTTCATTAGTTCCTGCAATAATTACCGCTGGACAGGATACCGTTGCTGTGCGTGTTCCGGAACATCCAATGACATTAGAATTACTGCGCTCAATCGATTTTCCAATTGCTGCACCAAGTGCAAACCGTTACGGAGGAATTAGTCCTACAACAGCAGGGCATGTTCAATCGCAACTTGATGGTAAAATTCCCTTTATTTTAGATGGTGGGGCTTGTCAAACTGGACTTGAGTCCACTATCGTTGGATTGGCAAATGAAAAAGTCATCGTTTATCGTCTTGGTGGAGTATCCATTGAAGCATTGAGTGAATCGCTGGGTTACGTCCCTGAAATAAAAAATGAACTGCATCATGGTGTTCGAACAAGTGGCATGGTGAAATACCATTATGCGACGGAAACTCCCTTGTACTTCATGGAAGCGGAACAACAAGCGTACACGGATTCAGACGGTTTCATTCTTTTCTCAAAGAAAAATCATCCTACAAAATCAGTACAGCATTTTTATTTAAGCGAAGAAGGCAACATGAACGAAGCTGCTAAAAACTTATATGCTGCGCTTCACGACATGGACCAAAAAGGTTTTAAACGGATTTTCATTGAAGCATTTCCAAGTTCTGGACTGGGAAAAACGATGAACGATCGATTGAAAAGAGCTACTGCGAAATTCAGCAAGTAATTAATTTTTCTCCTAAAAATGATCAAGCATAAAAAAAGCCATCACGAATGATGGCTTCAAAATATGTTGAGTCAGACTCTTATTTAAGGTGACGTCCGTAACGGTTTTTGAATTTATCGATACGACCTGCAGTATCCACGAACTGTGCAATACCAGTGAAGAACGGGTGAGATTTGTGTGAGATATCCAATTTAAACAATGGATACTCGTTTCCATCTTCCCATTGAATTGTTTCTTTCGTAATGGCACATGATGGGCACAAGAACATGTATTCGTTCGACATGTCTTTAAACACAACAAGTCTGTAATCTTCTGGGTGTATCTCTTTTTTCATTTGACTGAGTTTCTAATTCGAAAATGGATTGCAAATTTAGCTATTTCTTTTTGATAAACAAGAAAAAACACAAAATTCCTTTCATTTTTCTATCATTTGAACAATTAGCAGGGGATAAATACTCGAAATCACCGATTTCACTTGACTTTCAGCATGTACATTTGCTCAGCATAATTGGATGAAATTTACAAACCCACAAGATATAAATGCCCTGGCTTCTTTGCTCAACTGCAAAGTTACAGGAAATCTGCACCAAGTCGTTACTGGAATCAATGAGATTCATATGGTGGAAGATGGAGACATCGTATTTGTCGATCATCCAAAATATTATCAAAAAGCACTCGAATCAGCAGCAAGTGTGGTGTTAATTGATCAGGATGTGGCTTGTCCCGAAGGGAAATCTTTACTCATCCACCCCCACCCTTTCGATGCATTTAATTTTCTAGTGAATCATTTTAGTCAACAATTAGATTCGTGTGAACCAGTTGTTCATCCCTCCTCTGTAATCTACCCAACTGTTTTTATTGGGAAAAATGTACACATAGGCGAAAAATGCACTCTTTATCCAGGAGTATACATTGCTGACAACACACACATCGAAGACAACGTTATAATTGGTCCAAATACAGTCATTGGATTTGATGCTTTTTACTACAAGAAAAAGGAAAGTAACTATGATCGTTTAATCTCTTGTGGATCAGTTCACATTGAATCACAGGTGGAAATTAGTGCTTTGTGTACGATAGATCGAGGCGTTTCAGGAGTCACACGCATCGGAAAAGGAACAAAAATCGATAATCAAGTTCATGTTGGACACGATACTCAAATTGGATCAAATGTACTGATTGCCGCAGGATGTGGAATTTCAGGATGTGTCGAAATTGGAAATAACGCAACCATTTGGGGACAAGTAGGAATGGCAAGTGGTGTTAAGATTGGTTCCCATGCAACGATTTTAGGTCAATCAGGCGTTACAAAAAACATCCCTGATGGAGCAGAATATTTCGGGACACCTGCTGGACCAGTGAAGGATAAATTCAAAGAACTCGCATTCTTGCGAAATCAAGCAAAATTGGAGTCATGAGGTTCAACACAGGAAACGAATTATTGTCGCAACTTGAAATGAAAGATAATCGCCTTCATTCCTTGTTAGAAATTACAAATGCGCTGAATTCAAATTTACCAGTTGAATCTTTATTTAAACTATTCTCCTTTATTTTAAAGGAGCAACTTAGTTTTAGTCGATTTGTTTTAATTATTAAAGAAGATGAATGGCATTGTCCGGTGAAAGTTGGTTATAAAGGAAAAGTTGATCTTCAATTAGTCGAAACGGAATTACATCGTTTTAAGGAAATTACCTTAGTCGAATCATCGAATTCCACCTTACTGAACGACTTTCAATCCGTTATTCCAGTTAGTCACCAAGGAAAACCCCTCGCCTACCTGCTCATTTCAACAGTCGGGAAGAAAGAAGACCTTGAACCATCTCATTTCGCATTTGCCCAAACGTTAGCGAACATAATCTCCGTAGCCGTGGAAAACAACCGGCTTGTCAAACAGCACATCATTAAAGAACGGATTTCAAAGGAATTGGAACTTGCTTCTGAAATGCAGAAAATGTTATTCCCCTCAGAACTGCCATCCAACCGTAAAATGGACCTCTCAGGACGCTATATCCCGAGACATGCTATCGGAGGTGACTATTATGACTTTATTCCACTGGGAGACGAAGAATACATCATTTGTATTGGTGACGTAAGTGGAAAGGGAATCAGTGCCGCAATGTTGATGGCAAATTTCCAAGCAACGATTCGAACGCTGTTCAAGTACCAGCGCTTTGAGATGTCATTTCTGATGGAAGAACTGAATAAACTCGTTATGAAAAGTGCGAAGGGAGAAAAATTCATTACTTTCTTCCTGGCGCATTACAATGCGTACACACGTAAAATGACCTATGTTAATGCTGGACACAATCATCCCATACTTTTAAGTGGACGAAAAGTAACGATGTTGAAAGATGGCTGCATTGGCCTGGGAATGTTGGATGAACTTCCAAGTATAAAAATTGGGAAATTAGTCTTGAATCCAAATACGACATTCGTTTTGTTTACGGATGGCGTAGTTGAATTAGAAAATGAGTCTGGAGAACAATTTGGTGTAGAACGATTAATTAAAAATGTTCAAGCATATTCGCCTCTAAAGATGGAGGATATGAATAACATCATTTTCTCCAAATTGGAAGACTGGAAAGGCCCGCTCAACTATGTGGATGATACCGCGATTTTCAGCTGTAAGTTCTTCTAAAATTATTTTCCAAACTGAAAACGAAGAGAGAAAACATGTGTGTAGTAACTAGTTTTCACATCTCCCAAACGCGTAAATGCGTAATCCAATTGTACGTTTTTCAATTTCACTCCAACACCTAAATTTGGTTGAATTCCCCAATACTTGCTTTGATCGAAATTCGTAAATTGTTGAATATTTGAAACGCCACCGCGTACTTTCACAAGGTTTTTATAATTCAAGCAAAGTCCTAAGTGAGGGTCAAAAGAAGCCACTTTAGTTTTAAATAAAACGTTGCGTTGGCCATCTGTAGTCATATCAACATCTAGTTCCGTAGACAAGTTCAGTCCTTTTTTTCCTAAATCAAAGTTTCCTGAAGCGGCAAAAATAAAACGTGGCAACGTGAGTTCTATCCCATTTTTAGGAAGTTCATTTTGCGTTGCTTGAAAAACAGATTGCATTTCAGGACTTAAGTCAAAAACCCATGCGTTAAACGTAGATGTCACATCCCGAGCCATGACGCCAAACTTCCAATGTTTTGGTAATTGGTATTGCCAACCCGCATCTAAACCAAATCCCCAAGAGTGAGCAAAATCGCCAATATTACGATAGATGATTTTGGCATTTCCACCCACACTCATTCCTTTAATTTTTAGACGTTTTGAATATGAGCCAATAAACGCATAATCAGCAGCTGTAAATAGTTGAACATTGTCATAATTAATGACACCATTATTATCAATCAACTGCGTGGTATTTGGAATGTCATCCACCCCAAAACGGATAAATGAGAATCCAAGAACATGGTCATTGTCTAATTTGTAACTGAAAGCTGCATGATCATATTTGGCAATGCCAGCAAAATATTCGGAGTGCATTAAACTTGCTTCCATTTTTGTGGATTGATGGATTAAGCCGGCAGGATTCCAATAACTCGCATTAACTCCCTCTGTGCTCGCAACAACCGCATTCCCCATGGAAAAGGCATCTGCACCGACTCCTAACGTTAAAAATTCATTCGAATATTTAGGAGCTAAATCTCCTTGAGTCCAAGAGACGAAGGAAAAAAAACAGCACAACAAAAAGGTACAACTAAATTTATTCATGTGACAATAACTTGTTTTTCCATTAAAAATTGTGTGAAACACACAAATACGTTCATAATAACCGTTCAAATTTCAGATTTATCCTAAATTTACCTGAAATATTTAACATGTTTGGACTTGCGAATTTACTAACTGCCGCGAATTTATGTTGCGGAATCGTATCAATTATTTTCACATTGAGCGGACGACTCGATTTAGCAGGACTATTTTTACTCTTTTCGGTTGTTGCTGATTTCGCTGATGGATTCGTTGCGAGACTCACAAAAACAAGTGGGGAACTCGGGAAACAGCTTGATTCACTGGCAGACGTTGTATCGTTTGGGGTTGCGCCGGGTATTTTTATGATGGTGATGATTGTTCTCGGAGTAGATTATAGTGCTGTGATCGATTTAAAATCTACACCCTACGTTGGGGACACTCAAAAATACTTCGTTTCCAATCAAATCAGCGCTTGGCTGGACGCTTTGTCATTTGATGTAGATAATTCCTTCAATGCATCCATCAAATACCTGCCATTTACTGCGTTGATCATTCCATTTTTTTCCATGTTTCGCTTGGCGAAATTCAACATCGATACGCGTCAAAGTGACAAATTCATTGGTGTCCCAACACCGTTAAGTACTTTTTTCTTTCTCTTCTTTCCCTTGTATTTTTGGTATCAAAAGGAAAACTGGGGTCACCAGAGCGACTTTATTTATGGCTTGTTTGATTGTTATACCTTGGCCGCGATCACTGTTTTATTCTCAGTTCTCATGATTGCTCCACTTCCATTAATCGCCTTAAAGTTCAAATCATGGAAATGGCGTGAAAATACCTATCGATACATACTTGTTATCATTTCGTTGATAAGTATTCCCATTTTCTTTATCTGGTCGATTCCAATAATTGTAATTTTGTACCTGATTTTATCCATCATTGAACACAATCAAAGAAAAAAACATGAAATTCAAAGCTGAAATTGATGTAATGCCATTAGATGCACTACTAGACCCTCAAGGAAAAGCAGTATCTCAATCAATGAAAAACATCGGATTATCCGAAATTGAAGGTGTGCGCATCGGAAAACACATTCGCCTGTTTGTTGAAGCTGATAATCAAGCTGCAGCAGAAGAAAAAGTTACATTGGCTTGTCAAAAAATGTTGGCAAATCAAATCATGGAAAGCTTCCATTTCACTGTAACTGAAGCATAACATGTCCTCGGGTTTTCGAACCTTCAATCCAACTCAAAATGCTTGGAATGAGGAAGTGTATATTCGCACTTCTCCTGAAGAACTCGATACTAAATTAAACCTTCTTTCAGAAGCTCAATCAGAATTTGGCAGATTGACTGTTATTCGTCGTGCCGATTTCCTTCAAGCCATACATCGCTCTTTATCCAAAGGTAAAGAACAGATCAAATTGTTTTACCTGAAAGAAAGTGGGCTTTCCTCCAATCGCTTTGAAACGGAATGGAAACGCACGCTTGACACCATTGAAATTTTCGTGCAGCAACTTCGGGATGAATCCTTTCAAAAACCGAAATCACAAACATTTCCTGCCGATTCAGTCAGCATTCAAAAAGTTACCTTTCCAATTGGACCCGTACTCGTTTTAGGCTCCAGCAATTTCCCTTTGGCCTATTCGACCGCTGGTGGCGATACCATTTCAGCCCTTGCTGCGGGATGCTGCGTTGTGGTAAAAGCTCACCCAATGCACGCAGGAACCAGTACGATTGTTGCGAGTTGCATTATGGAGGCAAGAAAAGAAATGAATTTACCTGAAGGGATATTTATTCATGTACTGGATGATGGCATTGAACTTGCACAACAACTTTGCTCTGACGAACGCATCCAAGCTGTTGGATTTACGGGTAGTTTCAAGGGAGGAAAAGCACTAATGGACATCGCCAACGCGAGAAAAAATCCAATTCCAGTGTTTGCTGAAATGGGAAGCGCGAATCCAGTGATCATACTCGAGGATTTTAACCTCGAAAAATGCACGAGCACTGCTGAGAAATTGGCGAATTCTATATGTACAGATGCGGGACAATTTTGCACCAAGCCTGGAATCCTTTTTATCCCGAAAGGAGAAGTAGGAAATTCATTTACCGAATCTCTAAAATCATTTGTAGCAAAAACAGAAATAGTTCCGATGTTGCATCCTGATATTCATCGAAATTTCGAAAAACGAAAAAGTGAAGTTGCAGCCATACCAGAAGTAAAATTCACCAGTTCATCTCAAGAACAAAAGGGAATCGAAGGGAAATGGACCATCGCTGAAACTTCGCTAAATAACTTTCTACAGTACCCCACACTGCACGAAGAGGTTTTTGGGCCATTTAGTCTGATTGTCACCTATCGAGATGCAGAAGAATTAAAAAAAGGAATCTCCATTCTAAGTGGACAATTAACCGGAAGCATTTTTTTTGAAAAACAATCTGATTTAATGGAAGAATGCATGCAAATTCTCACTCAAAAAGTTGGAAGAATGATTCTAAATGATGTTCCAACTGGCGTTCGTGTGGTGGAAGCAATGCATCACGGAGGACCTTTTCCGGCAAGTAGTGATGTTCGATTCACCGCTGTGGGACCGGATAGCATTTTCAGATTTCAAAAGTATGTAAGTATTCAACAGAAAAATAGAACTTAGAAAAGAAGATTTATCGTAATTTTGATTAAAATTTCTAACATGGAAGATCAACAAACACCAAAAAATTCAAACGGTTTATACCTTGGATTTATTTTCATTTTACTTATCGGTATCGCCTCGCTTGCTTATGCTTGGTCCTCTCAACGAGCCAAATTGAATGCATGTAGCAATGAAAATGCACAATTGGTTAATGACATGGAGAGCATGGAAAACATGCTTGGCGGTTACGTAAACGTTGGTGACCTATCCAAAGACTTGAAAAAAGATTTTCGTAATATGTTGGATAATTACGATAAATTAATTGAGATGGACGCTAGCAAAGCCGACAGTTTAAACAAACAAAAAGACCGCATCAATGACTTATTGAAAAAAGTTGAAAGCGGAAAATTGAGTTACCGCGAATTAATGAAAGTTCGAAAAGAAAATGAAACGTTAAGAGGAATCATGCGCAGTTATGTACGCACCATTGATTCACTAAATACCCTGAATATCAAAATAGGTACTGAATTAGTAGAGACTTCTGAAAAGCTAAATACCACATCTACCGAACGAGATGAATACAGAAAAGCTGCGGAAACCAGTCAACAACAAGTTAAGAAAGGAAGTAAATTACAAGCCTACAACATCCAATCAACTGCGTTGAGATTGAAGTTAAATAACACGACCGAACCGACGGACAAAGCGAAAAATGCCGTTCAAATCAAAAGTAGTTTTACACTATCTGAAAATATTTTAGCGAATGCAGGGAAGAAAGTAGTTTACATGCAAATTATAGCACCTGATGGGCAAACGCTTCAATCCAAAGCGAACTACATCTTAGAAACGGAAAATGGAAGCATCGCCTATTCGGAAAGAAAAGAAATTGACTATCAAAACGAAGCCATCGATTTAACTATTTATTATAGTTTGAAGGGCGAAGGATCACAGAAAGGAGCTTATAAAGTGAGTATTTATTGTGATGGAAACTTAATTGGAACAGATAGTTTTTCTTTAAAATAAGTGATGAACAACAGAGAACAAGGATTTGTAGATATAGCAATTAGCGAAAGTGGATTAGGGACAATAACCTTTGGACATCCCATGAGTAATTCATTGCCTGGTGCTATTTTACGCAAGTTAGCAGATACAATTACGCAATTAGGAGAAGACCCGGCTATACGCGTCATTTTGCTAAAATCAGATGGTGATCGCGCTTTTTGCGCAGGAGCGAGTTTTGATGAATTGATTTCCATCGAAGACCTTCAAACAGGTCACGAATTTTTCTCTGGATTTGCTCGGGTGATTAACGCCTGTCGCAAATGCCCCAAATTTATCGTTGGAAGAGTTCAGGGTAAAGCTGTAGGTGGAGGTGTTGGGATTGCATCCTCTGTGGATTATTGCTTCGCCACAACGCGCGCAGAAGTTAAATTATCCGAACTAGCCGTTGGAATCGGACCATTCGTGGTGGGTCCAGCAGTTGAAAGAAAAATTGGCTTATCTGCTATGAGCGAATTGGCTATTAATGCGACGGAATTTCGTTCAGCATCATGGGCGAAAGAAAAAGGACTTTTTACAGACGTTTTTGACACGCCAGAACAGATGGATTCAGAAATCGAGCGTTTGATTGCACAATTGTTAAAATCAAATCCTGAAGCAATGAGGGAATTGAAAGAAATCTTTTGGCAGGGAACAGAACATTGGGATCAACTTTTATTGGATCGTGCATCAATTAGTGGAAGACTTGTCTTGAGTGATTTCACGAGAAATGCCATTTCTGCGTTTAAAGCGAAATAAATTCTTCTTTTTTTCACTTTTCATTTGTATTTAATCACAATAGTTGTATCTTTGCACCCCTAATTTTAGGGTTTATTCGTTTTTTATTTAACAAAAAGTACCGTGAATACATTAAGTTACAGAACGTTATCAGGCAACACAGAAACCGCTGACAAAAAGTGGTTCGTTGTAGATGCAGAAGGTCAAACAGTTGGTAGATTAGCTAGTAAAGTGGCTAAAGTTATCCGTGGAAAATACAAAACCTGTTATACTCCGCATGCGGATTGTGGCGACAACGTGATTGTCATCAACGCAGAGAAGGTAGCTTTTTCCGGAACTAAGTTGGAGAATAAAGAATACGTACGTTTCTCTGGTTATCCAGGTGGACAACGTTTCACGTCAGCTGAAGATATGTTGAAAAAACACCCTGAGCGTTTGATCGAGAAAGCGATTAAAGGGATGTTGCCGAAAAACACATTGGGTAGACAATTGTTTACCAATTTAAAAGTTTACAAAGGTGGAGAGCACAAACACGAAGCTCAACAACCGCAGTTATTAAATCTTGATACACTCAAATAAGAATCATGGAAGTAATTAATGCTTTAGGAAGAAGAAAAACAGCGGTTGCTCGCGTTTACATGTCAAAAGGTAACGGGAAAATCATTGTGAACAAAAAAGAAATGAAGGTTATGTTTCCAATTGATGTACTTCAAGGAAAAATTAACCAGCCATTTATTTTAACGGATACTGTAGGTCAATTTGACATTAAAGTAAACGTTATGGGTGGTGGAATTAATGGTCAAGCTGAAGCGATTCGTTTGGGTATTTCAAGAGCTCTTGTTGAGTTATCAGCTGATTACAAACCATTATTGAAAGCAGAAGGCTTGA
>CANHMH010000078.1 GCA_947461635.1 Flavobacteriales bacterium
CAAGGTTCTCTTTCCACACCAGAGCAGTTGATCATGGGTAAAGTTGCTGGTTTAAAAGTGACATCCAATGATGGTGCTCCAGGTTCTGGAAGTACTTTGCGTTTACGTGGTGGAACTTCTATCAATGCAAGTAATGATCCTTTAATCGTTGTCGATGGAGTACCTTTAGATAACGGAGGAATTGCAGGTGTTGCTAATCCATTGTCATTAATCAACCCAAATGACATCGCTTCATTCGTAGTTTTAAAAGATGCATCAGCAACGGCAATCTATGGTTCACGTGCAGCGAATGGTGTCATCATCATAACAACGAAAAAAGGAGATGGTGCTAAAAATGCACCGTTGAAAATTGTTTTGGATACAAAAATTTCGCAATCAACTATTGCAAAGTATGCAGATGTATTAAGTGCTGATTCACTTCGTTCGTTAGTGAATGCAAGAGGTACAGCGGCTCAAAAAGCGCTTTTAGGTGATTCAAGTACGGATTGGCAAAAACAAGTTTTCAGAAATGCACTTGTGCTAGATAACAACTTGTCAATTACAGGTGGAATCAAAAATTTCCCTTACCGTTTGTCAATTGGCAATAGAAATGAAAATGGAATTTTAAAGAGAGATCAGTTTAGCCGTACATCACTTGGATTGAATATGAGTCCATCATTTTTGAAAAATACTTTATTGTTGGAATCTAATTTGAAATACATTCAGACGAGCTCATTCTTCGCTAACCGTGGTGCATTAGGTGCTGCATACTTCGATCCAACGCAGCCGGTTTATTCTGGAAGTGAAAATTACGGAGGATACTTCGAATGGGTGGATAATAATAAACCAAACACCTTATCCGCAAGAAATCCACTCGGACTAATCAACCAAACAGAAGATGTTTCAAAAGTGAACCGTGCAATTGCAAATGCAAAATTAACATACAGTCTTCCTTTCTTGGAAGGATTAAAAGCGATTGTTAATGTTGGAGGTGACTTCTCTGAAGGAAGTGGACATGTTATTACTGATTCAAACTCAGCTGCAGGATACTATACAAATGGTCGTTATTCGGAATACCTTTCTAGAAAAGAAAATAAGTTGATTGAAACGTACGCAACGTACAATTCAGGAAAACGTTTTGCTAACCACATTTTAGATGTAACAGCAGGTTATTCATACCAAGATTGGATGAGTAGAGGTCCAAATAACCCTTCTTATAATCAAGCGCAGGATTCTATCATTGGCGCAGCGTCTAGTCCATATCCGAATTATTCCAAAAATGTATTGTTATCATACTACGCTCGTGCAATTTATAGCTTCAAAGGAAAATACATTGTGAACGCTTCGTTGCGTCGTGATGGTTCTTCTCGCTTTAGTCCAGAGCAACGTTGGGGATTGTTCCCTGCCGTATCAGCTGCTTGGTTACTGACGGAAGAAGATTTCTTGAAAAACTCAAAATCAATCAACATGTTGAAATTACGTGCTGGTTGGGGTGTGACTGGACAACAAGATGGAATTGGTGATTATGCATATATCGGTAATTATTTCTTGGGTGCAACAACAGCACAATACGCATTTGGTGGACAATACTACCAAGTATTGCGTCCTGCTGGATTCGATGCTAACTTGAAATGGGAAACGACTGCTAGTTACAATGTTGGATTGGATTTCGGATTCAAAAACGACCGTTTTTCAGGAAGCATCGATGTTTACCGCAAAGAAACAAGTGATCTATTGGCTACGGTACCTGTCCCTGCAGGAACAAACTTCACGAACATGATTTTAACAAATGTCGGTGGAATGAGAAACCAAGGTATTGAAGTAAGTTTAAATACAGGTGTCATCGCTAAGAAAAACATGCGTTTGGATTGGTCAGTTAACGCTACATACAACGAAAACAAAGTGACGCAACTTTCACGTGTCGCTGATCCTAAATCACCAGGTGTATTAGTTGGTGGTATTGGCGGTGGAATTGGAAATACGATTCAAGTTCACCAAGTTGGATATGCAACATTTACATACTTCGTATTGGATCAACAGTATGATGCAAACGGTACCATGATTCAAGTTGGAGAACAAGCAACCATCGATGTGAATAATGATGGTGTGATCAATACCTCTGATAAATGGAAAGATACACATGCATTTAAAGACATGAACGGTGATGGAATCATCAATGTTTCGGATCGTTACTATGCTGGACAAGCAGCACCAAAAGTATTCTTAGGAACAGCGCTTAATTTCACGTATAAAAAATGGTTTGCTGGTTTATCTATGAGAAGTGAACTTGGAGCAACGATCTACAACAATATTCACTCCAATAGTGCAACATTCCAAACGATTGATGGAACGAAGAAATATTTGAACAACATTAGCTCATTGTACTACGAAAATGAAGTTCAGAAAACAACCAACAACCAATTATTATCTGACCATTACTTAGAGAAAGCAAATTTCTTACGTATGGACTTCGTGAACATCGGTTACCACTTTGGTAAATTGAAATTCACGAATAACAAATTGGGCTTGAACGCAAGTTTCACAGTACAAAATGTATTCGTTGTTACACAGTATAAAGGACAAGACCCAGAAGTGGGTGGTGGAATTGATAATAATTTCTACCCACGTCCAAGAATGTATTCATTGAATTTGACATTTGACTTCTAAAAATTGATAACCATGAAAAAAATAATCGCTTTTACTTTTATTACAGCTTCCTTGTTATTGGTGTCATGTAATAAACAATTAAATCAATCGCCTAAATACGGATTAAATGCCGAGGCAGTTTACAGCAATCCAGATCAATACATACACGTTTTGGCTAAATTGTATTCTGGAATGTCTATGACAGGAAATCAAGGTCCAGCTGGATCTGCAGATATTGCTGGAATTGACGAAGGATTCTCTGCATACATCCGTGTATTGTGGAACCTACAAGAACTTCCAACGGATGAAGCAATTTGTGGTTGGAATGATCCAGGAATTCCAGATTTGAATAAATCACAATGGAATGCGGATAATGTTTGGGTAAAAGGTATGTACTACCGTATTTACTACCAAATCACACTTTGTAATGAGTTTATTTGGCAAGCACGCGAAGAGAAATTAACAACTCGTGGTTTCTCTGAAGCGAAAATGGCTGAGATTCGTACTTTCCGAGAAGAAGCTCGTTTCTTGCGCGCTTTGGCATATTACCATGCCATGGATTTATTTGGAAATGTTCCTTTTGTGACTGAAAATGATCGCGTTGGTGCTTTTGAACCAGAACAAATTCAACGTGCAGACCTATTCAAATACATTGAAGATGAGTTAAAAGCTGTTGAATTAACGATGATGGATCCAACTGCTGTTCCTTACGGACGTGCTTCTAAGTCAGCTGCTCAATCATTGATGGCGAAAATGTACTTGAATGCTGAAGTATATTTGGGAACAGGTAATGCTCGTTATAATGAATGTGCAGCGTATTGTAAGAAAGTGATTGATAGCGGTGCATTTACATTGGATCCCAATTACCAAGATTTGTTCTTAGCAGATAATAACACATCGCCTGAAATCATCTTCCCAATTGTTTATGACGGATTATATGCTCAAACATGGGGTGGAACAACCTTCTTAGTTTGTGCTTCTTTAGGTGGAAGTATGGTTGCTGCGGATTATGGTGTTAACGGAAAATGGGGTGGACTTCGTGCAACGGCACCATTCATCGATAAATTTGTAGATACAACACAAGATACACGTTGGATGTTCTATACTGCCGGTCAACAAAAAGAAATCACAAGTATGTCAACGTTCACACATGGTTATGGAAATCCAAAGTTTAAAAACAAAACATCTACCGGTGGAAGCGCTTCAAATAATTCAACATCAGCTCATACGGATATTGATTTCCCAATGTTCCGATTGGGAGATGTGTTTTTGATGTATGCTGAAGCGCAATTGCGTTTAGGTAATTCAGCAACAGCTATTGAATACGTGAATTACATCCGTGAGAGAGGATATGGAAATTCTTCCTTTAATGTTACTTCCTTGACTTTAGATGATATTCTTGATGAGCGTGCACGTGAAATGCAATGGGAAGCAACAAGAAGAACAGATTTAATACGTTTTGGATACTTTGCAGGAGCAGATTATGTTTGGCCTTTTAAAGGTGGAGATGTAGCTGGAGTTGCTGTACCGACTTACGTGAATTTATACCCGATTCCAACTGCAGATATTGTTTTAAATAGAAATTTAAATCAAAATCCTGGTTACTAATATTCAACGCGTTGATTGATGGAAAGGGGAGGTCTTCGGATCTCCCTTTTTTATTTTAGATTCTTTGAATAACTGATTCGAATGATACCATTTAAACTACCTGAATCGAATTTTTGACGGAGACCATAACTCAATAAAAATGATTGGTTGTGCTTTAACTCGATTTCCGTTCCAATGAAGTATCGAAACGAAACAGTTCCAGGAATGATCAATACATCTGAAGTAGTATAAACCACATCCTTATTCCATCGATAGAAATGCTCAGCAGAGATGACCGGTGTAAAAATGGAATTCTTAATGTCATATTTTAGTTGACCACGATTCCTAAGCATGGAAACAGTCCGCTTTAGTGAGCTATACTCGTATTGTTGTTGTATGGTCCAGTTCACATTCAATCTTCCATTGCCAATATCGAATAGATCAATGAAATTTATTTTCACACCTATTCCAATGCGATTTAAAATGGATTCATTAAGCGGTGAAATGCTTGAATTTGAATTTGGAACGAGTGAAAAACGATAAGAAACAAAGGGCTCAAGTCCTTTTATGATTGGAAAAGATTGTTGCGTATTGATGTAAGCTTTATTAAAGCCATTTCCTATTTCTGTGCGGTATTCGGTGCCAAATGAACTTTGAAAATGTTTAGACCATTTTTTTGATAGGTCTATTCCAGACCAAACACTTGTTTGTGCATGGACTTGAAAAATTAAAAACGAGCCGATAAAAAATAAAGTTCTGCGCATTAGAAATAGATGTCAAATTCTCCGATGTCATTTATGGACTCTTTCGCATCAATTGTAATGGATTTTTCTGTTTTAATGGATGCATTCGCGTGCTGTGGGTCGTTTCCAAGTACATAAATCGTATAATTTCCATTTCTTAATCCTTCAAAGGAAAATTCACCATTTTCATTTGTGCGAACGGTATTAGAGTAATAGGTATTTTGTCCGTATATAATATATACACGTTGATCTCCTGCCGCTGCTGTACTTTGCAATCCTGCAGTTTTACCTTGGTTGACAATATCGATAGCGAATGATGTATTTCCGTTATCTGCATCTGGTACAAAACCATCTGTATTATGAATTATGTGAAGAATGTCTTGCGTTCTTGACACAGTAAATGGAGCCGCTGAAATTCCAGATAATGCAATTTGTGTTTTCTGAGCAATGTCTAAATTCGAGTCACTATAATTGAATGACACAGGAATTCCTATTCTACCTGCTAAATGCGGGTTAGCATCAGAAATCCATGTAGGATTCACATAATAGATGTAATAATATTTGGCTGTGTTTGCACTGTTCAGCAACCAATAGTTTCCGTGTTCCAGGAATGCACCTCCAGTACAAATCACTTCAGTACTTTCTGCTTGTCCGGCACTTGCCAATTTTGTTCCAATCACTGTTCCACGAATGGCAGATGTACCTCCTGCACCTTCTACTTTTTTACACGAAGTGAGTATGATGGAGCACAGAATGAAAATGCAGCTTAATTTTAACATATTAATGAAGTATAATGAGTTTAATGGGATCTTGAGTCGAGTCCTTCACTTTTACAAAATAAAGACCATTTGAGAAGAGACTTGCATCAAAGGATATGATCTCTGAATTTGCAGTAAATGTTTCAATGCATTGGCCCATTTCATTTCTAATTTCAATCTTAGCAGCATTGGTCAATCCTTCTAAATAAAATATGTCTGAACTAGGATTTGGGAATAGTTTTAAGGTTTGTTTGGTTTCTTCGAAAATTCCTAACGAATAACAAGTGCCGAACATATTTGCATCCATCCAAGCAGTTCTCGCTAAAATCCAATTTTTCATGTAATTAATTTCCTCTTGATAGGTATTACCAACATAATTATTTGGCCAAACATAAACTCCAAGAATAGGCCAACGGTTGTAATTGCGAACCGCTGGTTCTGTTAATATTGTTGCCAAGGAGTCAATGTAATGTACCAAACTAGAATCGTTTAGGATACTCGTGCGTAGATCTTTCCAACGACAATTGACATTGTTTGCAAAAACCGTATCTTGAAGCATGCGATTCAGCCAAAAAGGATTCATATTTGCGCCATTCCCTTGACAAACAGAATTGAAATTAATTTCCCACCCGGAAGTTTGTCCGCCTTGACAATAATTAGCATTTCCCCATCCTAAATTAAAATCCCAAAGTGGGCCAGCGAATAGTTTTCCTCCTTCGCTATATCTTTTCTTATGTAAAAACGTCGATATTCGATACCCATCTACATTTTTAGACAATTCATTAATGAGCATATAATCGATAAAAGATAACTCATCCGAAAAAGCCCTAAATCCAATCTGTGGATTTGCGAAATTCATACTCTTTAGCACCGTTTCCCAATTATCAACATAATCATGAATGTAATTTAATTGTAATGGATGTAATTCACTGATGTCTGGATCATGCAGTTGGTAGTAGGTAGGACCGGTACTCGGTGCCTGTGCAGTGTATGGAGAAGTCCATGCGATAACACCACCTGCTGTCGTTTTATCTACTTTAATTATGTATCCACCAGTTAGTTGATTATCCAGTGTGTCTAAATAGTTTAAGGGATCAACATTTACTCTCCCTGGATTAATTTTAATTCGTTCCATTAAAACATAAACGCCGATATAGGACCCATTCAAGATGACTTCACATAACTTTGTTCTCGGAGCATATTGACCCATTTGACGTCCAAGATCATAGGTAAGTACATTTCTGATCAGGGACTTATCCGTATAAGGCGCATAAAGAATCCAATCGTTGTCGCTCGGCCAATCGAAAAGGGAAACATTGTAATTGACAGAATCTGGACCACGGGTTTCAAGCCCATAGGATTTCATTGGGAACGAATTCGAAGATGAACCACGTTTTTCAATGGCGATTTGACCATAAAATTCATTGAATGGATCGGACATGTAATTCATTTGATTGTCACCATTGAAAATAATGCCCATAGTGCCATCAATTTTCGGTTCATCGGGAATATCAACGTTATAAGTATCAAGTACAACTATCGGTAAATTGGAACTGGTCAAAATAAAAGGTGGTGTAAACCAACTTGGAATGGGGCTGTAAGTAATACTTGGATTATTTACCCCGACGCTGAGAAAGTTTCGACAGGTGAAGTCCGTTGAATTTGCGAGTTGATTATGGACCTCCACACAGAACACATTTGTGCCGTTCACCAAAAGTCCATTTAATTGGTTTTGGTTAAAGATGAGTTGATCTGGCTGTTGATTCTGATACAGTTTGGCTTCATGTGAAATCGATGCCAGCTGATTATATGTTGGTTGACCTGTGCCGGAAAGTCCATTTCGAGCGACCTCAGTACCGTTTAAATAAGCAACAAAACCATCATCGTAATCAAAATGGAGCGCCATCGCAACAATTTGGTTGATGTTTGTAATGTTGAATTCAATACGCGTGTATACGGAAACAGCTGAATTAGGTAAAATGGTGTTGTCGTCTCCATCTCCATAGCCAAATCCACCGGTTCCCTGAAACCAGGAGTTTACAGTAAAAGAGGGCGTAATCCATTCAGGTGAGGACGCAGCACTGGGAACCTGATAATACCAGGAGCTGTTATCCTTGACAATTGTTTCCCAATGATGCACTTGACTGTGTGCAACTGTAAACAAAAGACATAAGAATAAAATAGATACGCGAATAAATTTCATTGAATCAAAGATACCTATTTCTTTTTACTTAATACAAGATTAACAATGGTGGTACCAAGGATAAGAAGAAAGAAAATGGTCGAGATAATGCCAATGTAATCTCCGTGTTTGGAATAGAATGTCATGCGATTCAAAAGTGGAATAGAATGCGTAAAAGCTGCATCTTTCCAATACTTCGTTTCCTTTTTGACGCGACCGAACTCATCAAAAATCCCGCTTTTTCCGGTATTCGCACTTCGAACTACCCAGCGTCTATTTTCAATGGCGCGCAAAGAAGAGAAAGAGAAATGTTGTTTGTACCCAGGCGAATCTCCCCACCAACCATCATTGGTAATAACGGTTAAAAAACGCGCGCCTTGTTTGACTTGTTTCGAAACAAAGTCCCCATAAATGGATTCATAACAAACAATCGGAGCTAGTTTTTCTTTCGCGCGAAAAACTTTAGGTGATTTTTCGATGCCCAATGTTCCGGATGTCCCACCGTTTTCAATTGCTAATGTCTCTAAAAACGGGAACAAATTAGAAAATGGAATCATTTCGACGCCGGGAACCAATTTGGATTTATGAATAAATCTAGGTGTTCCCTTTTGTGGAATGTGCAGGGAACTATTGTAACTTTCATAGTAGATTCTTTGCCCTGGAATATATACACTCGCTCGAGAATGTTTCGTGTCGAATAGTTCCACCGTGGATGCGCCAATTAATAACTCGGCAGAACCCCATTTTTTCATCTCCGATTGAAGCAATGCGTAAAAAGGTAGTCCTTGTAAGCGGGATTCAATAAATCCTTGACTAATCGCCGTTTCAGGTCCCACTACTAAATCTGTCGTTGAATCAACAATGGTGTTCGCTAAAGTGAAAAATCGTTGGAGTTGTTGCTCGTTACTTGTGCCTAGAGCAAACTTCTCATTGTATGGATCAATGTTAGGTTGAACTACCGCGACCTGATAGAAATCAGCTCCTTTGTAAAATGTAAGGAGAGGCAAATGAAACAAACTAATCAAAACGGGAATAATTAAGCTTAATGTAGCACCTAACAACCATTTATCCCACAATTTCTCTTTCTTCATCCATCTTGAACGAATCCAAAGAAATAAGAAGATATTGACAATTAGAATCCATGTACTTCCACCAAAAACACCAGTGTATTCGTACCATTGAATCCATGATGTACGTATACTAAAAAAGTTTCCAAGTGTTAACCAAGGCCAAGAAAGGTCCCAGTTTAAATGAAAGTACTCAAAACTGATCCAAAGTGGAATGAGTGTCCAGACTGCCCAATTAGCCTTTAGTCCTTTCTTCACGAAATGAAAAAGGACAAATGTCAGCGACATGAACAATGTATTGAATACAAAGGCTAATAACGCACCAATGAAGGAAGAATTTGCTACCCACCAAGTAGTTCCTAAATTGAAGATTAAAAAAGCGGTATAAGTTTGAAGGAACAAGTGCCATCCACCTTTGGATTGTGTTTGTAAATCTTCAGACAGAAACAAGAGCGGAACGAATCCAATAAAAACGAGGGGTGTGATGCTTCCTGTATAGGGGAATGAAATGCTCAGAAGGATTCCAGAACAAAGACTTAATAAGTAACGTTGCGCTCGGGTAAAGTTCATGTTATCTGTTTGAATAAAGGTAGTGAATTTGTCTAAATGATAGAGACAGCAATTTCACGGACAAAAAAAAAGACCGCAATAGCGGTCTTTTCAATGATATCATCTGTTGATTATGCAGTTGCAGTTTCAAATGGAACTACAGATACAAATGAACGATTGTCTTTTTTCTTACGAAATTCTACTAAACCATC
>CANHMH010000079.1 GCA_947461635.1 Flavobacteriales bacterium
CTTAAATGTCCACCAGGCAAAATAGAACTTCGGTCCTTAATAGAAATCGAAATCACTTTTGATTCCGGAGAAGCCAACTTTAATTGATCTGTAACTGTATAGGTCCTCAAATTTCTTGGTGAAGTTTGTCCCTCTAAAGATGTACTCCCAACTGTTTGAACCGTTTTATCAGAAACACAATTGACAAATGTTTTACTTTCACGTTGGTACCATTCATTCGCAACGATTCCATGATTGGAAGGAGTTGTACCAGTATAAATGGACGCATGACCAGGTCCGGTGTAGGTCGGAACATAATTATAGAGCGTATTTCGGCAATTCAATCCTTTGTTTAGGAAACGATTGAATCCACCCGCAACAAAATGTTGTTGATACCGATATAAATAGTCGTAACACATTTGATCCACAACAATACCGACAATGATTTTCGCTTGTTTTTGCGCATTCAATTGCCCACTAATGATGCAGAAAAGGAGTAAAATACTTAGTCCTAAGTTTTTCATGAATCAAAATTAAGCAATACACAAGGATTTATAAGCAACCTTTCGTAACTTCGGGTCGTCTAAACACAAATTTTTATTATGAAAAGAATCTTATTCTTAAGTTTTATCCTCTCCAGTTTAATGACATTTGAGGCAAATTCACAAATCATTGTAAACGTAACGAATGTTAGTGCACCTGGCTTATGTGATGGAACAGCAATCGTTGACACCAACAATTTTGTGACAGCAGCAAGTTTAACATGGATGCAAGGAAACACAATCATTCAAAATGGTGGCTACATGATCACCAACTTATGTGCTGGTCAATACAGTCTTTTGTTTATGGGAGGTGGTTTTACATCAACATCTCAATTTACAATTGGAACAAATATCCTTAATCCATGTGCTGGATTCTCCATTCTTTGTGGAAGTACGCCAACTTCTGCTGCCAATGTTTGCGATGGAACAGTGAACGTTACTGCAGTTGGTGGATCAGCACCATACACGTATCAATGGTCAAATGGTGGAATGATTACCACTCCAACAGTATCCAATTTATGTATTGGAACATATTCCGTTACGGTAATAGACGCAAATGGTTGTTCTGCGACTTCAAGTGCAACGGTTATTGTTGATTCAAATGCCTTGAATCCATGTTTTGGTTTTAACGGAAACATTACGAGTACAAACGCCACAGGAGCAACAGCTTGTGATGGTGCTGCAACACTAACGGTTACTGGAGGAACAAGTCCTTACAGTTTCCAATGGTCAAATGGTACAAACACTCAAAATGCGACAAATTTATGCGTTGGAACCTACACTGTAACAGTTTATGATAATAATCAATGTTCGTTCACAAGCTCTTGTACCATTGGAAACTCCTCTACGAACATCGATTCTGTTATTGTAGTTGGAAACCTTGCTACCGGTTCTAATGTCATCGGAACTGTTAGTTCAGGTTGGATTTACAACTGTACAATTGATTTAGCAGCCTTAGATACAGCTTATATGGTTTCCGCGACTTTCGGAAATACCATGTTTACACAAGATTCTTTGTACACAACGTGGTATTTGGTTGATACAAACGGAAATTCCATGTATGTGAATTACAACTACTCCATTCCTTTTGGAACAACAGGATTGTACAATTTAATTTTACAACTGTATTGCCCAATCAAATCTCAACCTGTTTACTACAACATCATTTCTGTACTCAATTTAGGAGAAGCGGGTATTGAAGGCAATAAATTGTCAGATATGAACGTTTATCCTATTCCAGCTCAAAACGAATTGAACATTGGAAACATAACGTCAACATTCGACTTTACCTTAACCAACATGGATGGGAAAATCATTCAAAGCGGAAAAGTTAGTCCTTCGAATACAATAATTGATATGACTAATGTTGCAAACGGAACATATCTAATTCAGTTGAAAAATACTCAAAACGCGTTTACCTACCGAGTAATTAAATAATCGGGTGAACTCTTATCAGGAAAAGGGCGGGAAGAAATTCTCGCCCTTTTTTGTGTGAAAAAATAAACAAAAAAAGAGGGACTTTTTGTCCCCCCTTTACTTTTCACATGTGATTTGATATTGATTATCCTTTCCCTGATTTCACACCTGGCACTGTTGGTTTCACTGGACTCGTTGGTATTGGATTGTGAGGAGGTTTTGAAGGAGCATTAGGAGCTGCTGGACGAACCGGATTCACCTGAACGGGAACATTTATCGGTTTGTTAACGGGTGCATCTGGTCGCGTGTTAAATCCATTTGGTCTCGTTTCGTTCTCGCGTTCCGGCTTCTCTATAGAAGGGTTCGGTTCTTCCCGATTCATTGTTGGATTCTTTTGTTGCATTGGTAACGGAGCATTTCCACCAACTGGCGCTAAATTTTCTTCAGGGAAAACAAGTTCATTTGTATGCAAAGCTGGACGATTAATTGTTCCCAAAACCGTTTCTGTTGGATTCGGTTTAGACGGCAATGGAACTTGATTCGGAGGAATATTTAAATAACCTTGATCAAAAATACATCCACCCATTTCATCTGCTGGAATTCCCATTGCTTGACATCTCGCACGTGCGTCATCTCGCTGTGTTTGATTCAAATCAGCAACTGTTAAATGAACCATTGGAAATCTTCGATCCGTGTAATATTCTGTTGATGTTCCGGGAGCATAATCAAATAAAGTAGTTTGACTAGTTACCCTCCAATCTTCTGCGAAATCCTTCGCAAGAAAGGAAAGATACTCTTTCTCTGCAAACGCAGATGCTTGTTGCATGGATGAATTTCCAAACGTTGAAAAGGCCATGTAACTCGGTCTTGGACGATCCATATTTCTTCCTTGAAAATCATCCTCTGCAATTCCATTGGCATTACCTAATAATCCTTGGAATGAAGAACGGTCGCACTCAAAAACATGTACTGTGGTATTTAAAAACCCAAATCCACCAGAAGAACGAACATCTAAAATCACCATTTCGCCTGTAGGCCAAGAGATGGTATAATTTCTGCCTTCAAAACGAATAACTCCACCATTTGGAAGAAAATACGTTCTTCCTTGGAGTTGAATTGGCATTCCATCTAAACGCAAATTACCATTCATTTGATCTGGTTTCGTACTCGCGTAATAACACAAGCGATCTCCTGCAACGTTCATGGCTACAGCGGCATTCAAAGAGAAATTGTCGGATTGGGCGCGTTGACGCGTTTGCACTTCAAAGGAACTTTTTTCAGATTTAGACAAAATGAATTCACCAACAGTTTGAAAAGAATAGGTGGCTTGATCAAAGGACTTTAAGTGTGGATCACCATAACTGCGGCCAATAATTTGAGCGCACATGGAATGATTCACGATTAAGTCAATCACATCCCACTGACTATTTGAAAAGGAACCATTCGGATTTCTATTTTGTTGAATCATTGATTCAATGTCTCTTCGATCAGCTAGGGGTACCATAGTCAACATTTCATACGGTGTAAAATCCTCTGGAAATGTTCTGTCTGGAACGTTTTTATGTTCAGAAAGGGCAATCATGGAAAGTGCTAACCAATTACCACGAATGGGATCCCAACGTTCCAACTTTTCTTTTACTGATTTAAATTGATCTTCAAACATTTGAGCTTTCGCTGTTTGAAATAGGAAGATTGTCACAAAAAAGTAAATTATTTTCATTTGCTCATTTTTTGAAAAAGTGTAACAAAGATTGAACCAAAACTAACGATTGAATTTATATCCAATTCCTTTAACCGTAGAAATACAGTGTTCGCCAATTTTCTCGCGCAACTTTCGAATATGAACGTCGATTGTTCGGTCGCCAACCACAACTTCAGAACCCCAAACTTGCTCCAAAATGATTTCTCGTTTGAACACAAAGTCAGGTCTAGAAGTCAATAATGCCAACAATTCAAATTCTTTTCGAGGCAATTGAATTTCTAATCCATCTTTTTCAACAAGGTAGCGCTCTCGATTGATTTTAAGTTCTTGAGAAATGACATCTTTGACATCTAACTTCGCTTTTCGACGCAATAAAGCATGAATTCGACTCATTAAAACCTTCGGCTTAATTGGTTTAGAGATGTAATCATCTCCACCCGCTTCAAGTCCTGCAATCTGGCTATAATCTTCACTTCGTGCAGTTAAAAAACAAATGATGATATCTTCGTTTTCAGGATTGTTTTTGAGAGCTTCACATACCTCAATACCATCCATCATTGGCATCATTACATCAAGTAAGATCAAATCTGGCTTTTCAACCTGAATTGCTTTCAAGCATTGACTGCCATTTTCAAATGTTGAAACGCGATGTCCATCCTGAATTAAGTTGTATCTCAACAATTCTCGAATGTCCTCTTCGTCGTCAACTACAAAAATAAATGCCATTTGTTGTTTTTTTATTTATCAAAGATACACTATCAAACGACGTTATTTGTTTCCGATAGAATGGAATTTTGTTTTTTAAGAAAAAATTAACACATGAATCGTAACCAAAAACATAAATTTCACTTATCTTTGCATGAACTAGTAGTAGGTTTAGGTTAATAGTTGAGAGCTTTGGTTTTTCCAAGGCTCTTGGCTTTTAAAGACGTTTCCATGAAAATAAAAATCCTCATTGTAGAAGACGATATCAATCTTGGAATCGTTATTTCAGATCAATTGCGTTCCGATGGATACGCAGTAACACTTTGCGAAAACGGATCCGAAGGATTGCGCAGATTTAATGAAGAACCCTACCACCTTTGCATCTTCGATGTCATGTTGCCTGTTAAAGATGGATTTACACTTGCGAGAGACATCCGGAAAGTAAATTCGGACATTCCCATTCTTTTCTTGTCCGCGAAATCGATGACTGAAGATAAAATCGAAGGATTCAATGCGGGTGGTGATGACTACCTAACAAAGCCTTTTAGTGTTGAAGAACTCCAATTGCGTGTTCGGGCATTACTGAAACGAGTGAAAGTGCAGGTTTTACAACCGGAAGATAAAATTGTGAAACTCGGTATTTTCTCCTTCGACACGGAGAATTTCACCTTAACTTCCCCCACGACAAAACAAACATTGACCAAGAAAGAAGCGATGATTTTACGAACACTGTTTCGTTTTAAAAATCAATTGCTTGCACGCGATATCATTCTGAATACAGTTTGGGGTCAAGACGACTATTTTGTTGGGAGAAGTTTAGATGTGTTTATTACGAAATTGAGAAAATACCTCAAAGAAGATTCAACAATTCAAATCACAAACGTGCACGGTGTTGGATTTAAATTTGAGTTAGGAGATGAATAACTACATTCTTCACCTTGAAACCGCTACAAAAGTCTGTAGTGTTGCACTTTCCAAAAATGGAGTTATTCTTTCGTCAAGAGAAGAAGTCGCTGATGGCTTCATTCATAGCGAAGCATTAACGCTTTTCATTGAGGCGGTAATGTCAGAAGCAAACGTTTTATTGTCTGATTTGAGCGCCATTAGCATTTCAAGTGGGCCAGGTTCCTACACAGGACTGCGTATTGGACTTTCAACAGCGAAAGGACTCTGTTTCGCGTTGAATATTCCGCTGATCAGCGTTGAGACATTAACAGCCTTAAAAGAACTTGCCTCAAATCAAGATTTGAACGTCATTCCTCTGTTAGATGCCAGACGGATGGAGGTTTATGCACAAGTATTTGCTTCAAATGGAACAATCTTGCAAACATTAGACGCGATCGAACTTGATGCAACAACCTTTTCAGAATTCGAACCATTTCTTGTTTGTGGTGATGGTGCGGCAAAATGCAAAGAAATGTGGAATGATAGAAACATCATTTGGAAGGAAGACTTACTTTGCAGTGCAAAAGCACAAGCAAAAATTGCCTTTGAAAAATTTCAACTCAAGGAATTTGAGGATCTTGCTTACTTCACCCCTATTTACCTGAAGGATGCTAATGGTGTTCGTCGATAGCATGTAATTCTTTAATCCACGATTGCACATTTCCGCAACGGTCCGTCACACGAAATTCCATGGATAGAAGGTTGCCCGATGGAGGACCAATAATTGTCGCGTTTTTATCGTTTTTCCAAGTAACCACCGTGTTTTTTTGATCATAATAAATAACGGTCCAAGTTCCATTAATGTAAAGCTCATAATTTGCAATACCTGATTGACTGTCTGTGATTTTCCATGAAAATTGACTTGGCACGATGTTGTTACTCGAAGTCGGCATGAACTGTATCACTGGTGCGATTGTATCCACATGAATGGAAAATGTGCCTAGTTGTTTTGACTCTGCAGACAGCCATCCATTTTCTCTTGTTGTAGCAAGTGCATCTCCATTGATAGAGACATACTGTTTTTCAATTGTAATGGTATTCTTCCCTTTAAGTTCAACGCAAATGGCCTTTTGAATCACTGTTTTTGAGCTACCCAATTGACCAATGCTTAATTTTTCTAATTTTTTAACGGGTTCATAAAAGGTAAAAGTGTCTATGAAAACATTCATCGTCGGCGAAAATATGCGGTAACCAGAATCAGGCAGGTAAAAATAGTTCGAATCAAAAATTGACTTCTTTACTAGTTGTATTGTATATGGATGACGAATGATCAATTCATGCTGCGAAGTATTTCCACGCACATCTGCTAAGATCAATGAACATGAAATGGAATCGTTTCCTTGGAGTTCAATCCCCCCGATGGATTGTAGCTGATAAATTGTCAATGGATTTAATTTAGTTCGAAAGAGTTTTTGAAATTTTACTCCCTTCGATTTATACTCGTCATAATCCATGTGACTGTTTACATACCTCGAATCATCAAAGGAAATTTCAGCGAGTTCAAAGCCAAACCTCTCCCCTTTTGGATTCCATAATTCAGCAGAGAAAAGTCCAAACGTATTACCCCCAACCTTTAAAGGGTCAGCAGCTGAAATACAAACGCCAATTTTTTCTCCCTTCCGAATGAAATCATTGGGAACAAGTACTTGGTGGTTGGATTTTGTCAGTGGGACTTGAAAAGATTTTCCTGGAATTAAATAACCATTTTCATCGATTCCAACAACTCGAATCCCTTGTAAAATGGGTGCTGCGACATCACTGACATGAAATCCATGCAAGAGTGGATTCAAGGCATGCTCTGTTTTTGTATCTCGCAGTTCAAAATGCAGGTGCGGACCAGTGGAATTGCCACTATTGCCTGACAAAGCGATTTGTTCCCCTTTTTTCACCAAAATCTGACCCGCTGGTAAATTCCAATCAAAATCATTCTGTTTAAATTGTTCTTGAACGGGTTGGATGAATGTTTGAATGCGTTTTGAGTAACTAGAACAATGCGCATAGACCGAAGTGATTCCATTTGGATGATTAATGTAAATTACACGACCATATCCCGTCGGAGAAATTCGAATTCGTGAAATATATCCATCGGAAATCGCATAAAGTGGGATGCCTTCTTGACCATTCGTACGAAAATCTAAACCCATATGAAAATGATTCGGACGAATATCGCCAAAACCTGCACTCAACTCAGGTTCGTTTATACCAATAGGCATATGCCAGGAGGTATCTACCGTGATTTTTTGAGTCCAACCAGTGAAATTTACTCCTAGGAAAATGAAAATTATTACGATTTTGATCATAGACAAAGATACACTTTCAAAAAAAATGCAAAATAGATTGGTAAAAATGCTCAATGTAATCGAATGCTTGTTAACTTTGTACAAAGTCAAAAGTAATGACTGAAAAGATTCAAGATACCATACAAGCAATTAGTCGAAAAGCGGTTCGAATTGGGGAAGCCCTTCGTTCAGAACGTTCGAAAAACGAGATTCTTCAAGAAGAAATCCATCGTAATAAGGAGCAATTAGCAGTAGAAAGCGCTGAAATTGCCCACTTGAAGGCTGAAATTGAGTCCTTAAAGTCAGCTTTGCATTTGGCTGAAAATAAAGTCGTTGAAATTCCTGCTCCAGTAAAAGGGAGAAATGAACAGGAAATTGATGAACTAGTGAAAGAAATTGAATTCTGTATCGAACAGTTGAAGCAATCATAATGAGCAAAGTATCACTTAAAATTATCATCGCAGGTCGAACTTACCCACTTAATGTGCCGGTTAGCGACGAAGAGAAGGTAACAAAAGCTGCTGCGGATATTAACAAAGCAGTTGAAATGCTACGTAAGAATTATGCTGTGAATGATAACCAAGACTTAATCGCTATGTCGGCTCTGCAATTATTGGCAAAAGCGTCAGGTGATAACGTTCCCGTTGCACAAGCTCCGATTGATTATAGTGAAATTGAGGAAGCGTTGGAGAACCTTTCCACAGATTTAGACGGAATTCAATAATTTACGTTCGTTTCAACGACCAATATTCATACATAAATAAAAGAATATGTGGTCAGTAGGATTATTAATAGGTTTGATTGGAGGCGCAGGAGTAACGTTTGTTGCACAGCGATTCTTTACCAAATCTAAAAGTCAAGAAATCATTAAAAATGCCGAAATCGAGGCTGAAAACATTCGAAAAGAGCGCGCGCTTCAATCCAAAGAAAAATTTCTAAAGCAAAAAGAAGAACACGAAGAATCCATTCGTGAACGCGAAAAACGCATGCAGTCTAACGAAGATCGTTACCGCGCAAAAGAGAAAACATTAAACCAGAAATTAGAGGAACTTAGTCGCAAGGAAAAAGAAGCGGAAAAATCTAAATTAGATTACGAATCTAAAGTAGGTGCGCTTGAAATTCGTCAGCAGGAATTGGATAAAATTCAACAAAAACAAGTCGCTGAATTATCAAAAATCAGTAACCTTAGTCCTGAAGACGCCAAAAGAGACCTCATGACTGCCCTGACAGATGAAGCGCGTACAGCGGCAATGGCAACCATTAAAGAAATTACGGAGGAAGCCAAATTAAACGCGAACAAAGAAGCGCGTAAAATTGTCATCCAATCCATCCAACGCGTTGCAACAGAACAAGCAGTTGAAAATGCGGTATCCGTATTCAACATCGAATCTGATGAAGTAAAAGGAAGAATCATTGGCCGTGAAGGACGAAACATTCGTGCATTAGAAGCTGCAACAGGAGTTGAAATTATCGTTGATGATACTCCCGAAGCAATCATTCTTTCTTGTTTTGATCCTGTTAGACGTGAAATTGCTCGTTTATCTTTACACCAACTTGTTTCTGACGGACGTATTCACCCTGCTCGCATCGAGGAAGTTGTTGCGAAAACACGCAAACAATTGGACGAAGAAATTGCTGAAACTGGACGTCGTACGTGTATAGATTTAGGAATTCATGGATTGCATCCTGAATTGATGCGTATGGTCGGAAGAATGAAATACCGTTCTTCATATGGACAGAACTTACTGCAACACTCGAGAGAAGTTGCGAACCTTTGTGCAATCATGGCGGCAGAACTTGGCTTGAATGTTAAATTGGCGAAACGCGCAGGATTATTACACGATATTGGTAAAGTTCCAGACGAAGAGCCAGAATTACCTCACGCACTTTTAGGAATGAAAATCGCTGAGAAATTTGGCGAAAAAGGCGATGTACTGAATGCTATCGGAGCTCACCACGACGAAATCGAGATGACAACATTGATTTCTCCAATCGTTCAAGTGTGTGATGCTATTTCCGGTGCGCGCCCAGGAGCTCGTCGTGAAATTGTAGAAGCCTATATTAAACGCATCAAAGAATTAGAAAACCTTGCGTTATCC
>CANHMH010000080.1 GCA_947461635.1 Flavobacteriales bacterium
GAATGCCAAGCATCCAAATAAATGTCATTCTTTGGTTTTACTACTCCTAAATAGGCCTTGTTGAAAGGTTCAAATTCGATGCGACATTCATCCTCGAACTTTTGAATAAAATGACAGTGCCAATGCAAACGAGATATAAACTGGGACAATGCTCGTTTGTGTGACGATGTCTTGTAATGCTGCATCGTATATTGGTAAACCATGCGCATGCTGATATTTCCGTAGCTCAAATACGGTGAAATACGGCTACAACTTTTACGGCTCAACGCTGGTTTCGAAATGTGATTGGCATAATTCACACCTCGTTTTTTCAAAAAACTATCCAAATATTTCCATGCATATGACTCGCCTCCAGGCTGAAAGCTCGAATGATCCGTGGTGATGTCTTCTGACAATGGAGTTCTCATTAATTGCGCATACTTCGATTCGGGAAGGGGAAAAATGTTCCAATCGGTTTCAGAAACTAAAAAGGGTTCTTTTTCCATGATGGACTTCCATCTTTTTTCCCAATCCAAACGAGAATTTCCACCGCGTTGGACAGCATTATGGGTGTACTCATTCCATTTAATATGGTGCTCGTTACAAAACTTTTGTATGGATTTATCCCGAAGATAAGTCAGGTTATTCCCTACCTCCTGATGAGAATAAATCGTTTTAATGGTGTACGATTCTTGTAGTGCAGCAAACAGTGGAAGCGCTTCAGAGTGAAAAAGATACAGTTGTGAATCAAGTTCCGATAGTTTCTCATTCATTTCCCGTAAAGACTGATAAACAAAGCGCCAATGACGAACATCACTGTCGTGGTACTCCATGACCGAAGGTTCAAAGCAATACAACAATAAAATCGGAAGTGCTTGCTTTTGTGCGTGGTACAAAGCTTCGTGATCTGTAAATCGCAAATCACGTTTAAACCAAACAACAACGATTTCTTGTTTTTCTATAATTTGCTCGGCCATTTATCTGTTTTAGCATAAGATAAACGATGAATGAGACGTGTTTCGTAATAGGCATCTAATCCCGAACAACTCAGCAGTTCCGCCTGATCTAAATGAACAAATCCATCCGGAGCGATGAGTTTTTCATCGATATCGATAAAGGAAATACTACCTATGACGAGTATCGTTCCATTAACAGCAATGTCTATCTTCTCCTCGAACTTCATTCCAATTTTAATTGGAGCCTCGGAAACAAATGGAGCAGAAAATCCTTCGTAGCATTGTTCACCGAATCCAACCGCAGCAAACTCAGACTCTTCCTCTGCATATTTTGCAGAAGTTTGATGTGCTTTCTCAGCGTCCGTATGCAACACAAAATTGAAGGAATATTCTCCTGTATCCAAGATGTTTTGAAGGGTGTCGCGTTTCACGGTATCGGGACGACACATGAATCCCCATAATGGTGGATTCGCACCAATGTGAATGAGGGAATTAAAAATAGCTAAGTTCGAGTGTCCAGTTGAAGATTTACTGCCGATCAAAAAAGCCTGTTTAACACCAGCTAATGAATTGATGAGCGTTGCGCGGTAACGACTATCTTGAGTTTGTAGGATTTCACTATCTAGGATCATACAGTAGGTAAATTACTGGTTAATTGCTTTTTAACTTGTTTCCAATATGCGAAGAAGGAAGGATAATATCCAGTGACTTCTGGACAAATCCAATCCCTTGGTTCGGAAATTCCTTTAAAATGTTTAGTTAATGGATGTTCTTTGAACAAGCAGTTTGAGAGACCAAATTCAGTCACAAGTTCATCAAAACAACCAACGTAAACTTGAATTCCAGCAATATTCTCAGCCAACTTCAGTAAAAATTCAATGCACTTATCGCTAACTGGAAACTGTTCGAAAAACGATGGCTCCAGCAATAGAATACGGTTCCCGTCAATTCCTTGATGCCACGTTGGATCCATGTTGTAATAGGTATACAAGTAGGTAGGAAGGTTGGTGTTCACGTTCAAAGTGCTCTGCGATGGAAGTTTCACTGGGAAGCTTGTCTCTTGTGTTTTAGACAATTCTTTCGGTACAGACATCGACTCAAAAGACTCGTAACTTCGATCCATGTAGGTCCCGTATTGTTGGGTGGACATATACCGATTGATGTTTTCTTGATTCGCGTAGTATTTCTTACTGCTATTTGATCCAGCGACCCACTGCCAACTACATGCGTTACTCGCAAAATCTCCATCCAATAAATGGTAATACATCCATTTCGACGGAAGATTCCACCGAGATTTAGCCACATTACAAACGACGGATGCTGTATACATTCTCGCATGATTGTGCATGTATCCGTGTGCATACAAATCTCGAATCGCCTGGTCAATTCCTTGAATTCCTGTTTCCGCGTTGAGTACATTACTTGGCATTTCATCGTGAAGTACGTCGCGCTGTGGAAATTTAAGATCTTCCTGTACTTCCTTTACCTCTGCCACACGTTGGAAGTAATCCCTCCAACATAATTCTTTCGCTAAACTTTCGATTTCTTCGAGTTGAAAGCCTTTTGCCAAAATAGCTTCCAAAACCAAGTTCGTACTGATGACTCCTCGAGAAATATAGGGCGATAAATAACTGACATCTCCTGAAACGTAATTTCTTGTCTCGCCATAGCGAATTGGATCAAGACTCTGAATTCGTTCAAGAATTTCGGAATATGCTGTCGGAAAATTCATCAGCGCTTACTGATTTTGTTCATTGAAATTCCCGTTTGACGCGAACATTTGAAGCGTTGTATTTCAGGATTGCGTTTTTTAGCGTGTTTCAAGCTGACACCACTATTCACACGGTCGCGCCATAGAATAAAACTACTACGCTTTAATTCTTTGCGCATCAATGCAATAACCTGTGTTTCCGTTTGTCCGAATTGCACAAAAATTGCCTCAAACGGCGTCCGGTCCTCCCAGGCCATTTCGATAATGCGATCGATGTCGACTTGTTCCATTTTTCGTGAGCTAAAACTGTAGTTTTAAAACACGAATGAGCCCTTTTTGTTTATGCTTATCTTAGAAAAGCTAACGAATGTAAACGAGAATTACGCTTTTTTGACAAACTCTGATTTCAATCCCATTGCTCCGAATCCATCAATTTTACAGTCAATGTTATGATCGCCAAACGTCAGTCGAATGTTCTTCACTTTGGTTCCTGACTTTATAGATTTAGGCATTCCTTTCACAGGTAAGTCTTTGATGACAACAACTGAATCCCCGGTTTGTAATTGAACGCCATTGCAATCCATCACAATCAATTCATCTGTAGAAGTTGGAGTTTGTTCAACGGTCCATTCAAATGAACATTCTGGACATGAATATTGATTTTCTCCGGTTGCGTATCCATAAGGTGATTCACAAGATGGACATTCTTTTAATTCTTCTGACATAGTTCTTGTATTTCATACAAAGGTAGTATTTTATGTGTTGAGATCAACTTTAGCGGACCATCCATGCGACAATACTAACTTGATGTATAAAGAAAAAGGGCAAAAACACGTTCGTTTTTGCCCTTTCCTTAATCGAGTAGATTTATTTAGTCTTCTTTTCTGCTTAATGCATAAATAACCAAACCGAATCCAATTTTATTGATCGCATCAGCGATGTTGTAAACGATATCCATCGCTTTATGTGCTGCTGCTGGATCAGAAACTAATTTAATTCCAAATAATCCACCTGGAGTTCCAAGAATGTATCCCAATGGATAAATTGCCCATCCAACTAATACAAACCAAGCAAGGATTTTTGTCGCTTTCGCAACTTGTGGTCCAGCTGATTGTGCTAATTTAGATACTTCTCCGAACCATACTAGGTATGCGATGTAGAAATAAGCTGCTCCTGAAATAACTCCCCAAAGCACGCTATTGTTAACGTCAAGTACTTCACCAGCGTAGCCAGTTACTAACATCACCAATGAAGCGAAAATCAATTTCCAAAGTAAGCCGATTTTAGCACCTGCTTTTTTGGTAATTAAATAAAACTCAACACACATTAATGGCACTGTTAAAATCCAGTCAACATAACGGAAGAATGTTGGTGAATCTCCTGTCTCTAGGTTATACCCTCTCATGTAGTAGTAATGTACTGCTGCAATGAAGGTAATTAGTCCTGAAACTAATACGGATGTTCTCCATTTTTGAGGCGTGTTGTTTAACTCAAAAAAGAAGAATACTGATGCGGCCATCATGGCCATAGTTCCGATAAAAAACGTAAACGCTACGTAATTATCAGGTTGAATTGTTAAATGTTCCATAGTAAATAGTTTAAGTTAGCCCTACTCTTAAGGATTTTCGGTTTCTCCATTTATCAATTGTTGGTTGGAACCCCAACAAATTGAATAACAATATAATACAATTTTTGTTTAAATTATAATAAAAAAAGTTCAACAAACTGATTTTTGGTAAAATTTATGCATCCAAATGATGTGCGGAAAGCTAATACAGGAAAGGAAAACAAAAAATAGCGAGGCCATTTCAAAATTATTTTCAAACAAAAAATAATTTTCATTCAACCAATATGAAATGACTAAAATTCCGATAGCACCCAGGTTAAACGGCAAAGATTTCAGGTACAATGTTTTACTATTTGTCTGAAGTCCATTCTTTAAGTGGCGCCATCCGTTTAAACTATGCTGTCCAATAAAATACAAACTAAAGGCACTTAACAAGGGTAGATACATCGCAACAAACAACATACATACAGTTAAGAAAAAAGATATTTTCCGTTCAAGGATGCTCCAAATGAACGAAAACATGAATAACATTTGAGTGATAAGGACAGCTTGTTTATCCGTAAAAGCTAATTCAAAGGTCTGAAGACTCGCAAGTATCTCATTGGTTTCAGTCTGATGTCCAATTAATAATATTCCAAATAAAAGCGTTCCCCAAAGGATGTTTTTCCATGTGTTCTGTTTGTTGGGAATCCATTCCTTAAAATCACATTGTCCAAAATGCCAAATAGAGTAGGCTAAGAAGAAAAGTAATGCGGTATCCGCAGAAAGAAACCAAATAAGGAGAAAGATGAATGACACGCTGAGATACTTCAAAATGAAACTGATTTTCACTCCTTTAACGTGCACTCCGCTCTCCAATAAATGATCAACAGCTCCATGTGGAAGACCAACAGCTAGAAAGCCAATAGATAAAAGAACGAGTTGAATGGCAAAAGAATAAGATGCGGAGAATGTTTGAATCAACAACAAGGAAACAGCCAAGAGTAAAATACAAAACGGAGCAATCACTCCTTTAAAAGAAACAGCAACTTCTGTTTTTAGCACATGCAAGAACGGACGAAAAGGAAGAGTCAACAATATACGAATGTCCTGAAAAATGCTTGTTTTACCTTCAAGGAAGCGAAACACAGAAAATACATTGTTCTTTTTAAAGAGAACCGTGAAAATTTGTTTGCCTAAAAACGGTCGATGTAAGAGAATCAAAAGCAATAAACGATCATAGAACTCAAAGCGTTTCGATTCCATGTTCAATGGGGACATTTTTTTTCTCGTCAACAATTGTTCAGCATGGTGTTCAGCTCCTTCAAACATTTTTTTGAATGCGTAACCAGTGCTTGGCTTAATGGCTCCAGACCTACCACCGATTGGAATGACTCCCTCAATTTTTTCATGCACGATTTTCGACGTGGACATCGGAATTGTTCCTTTTTCTGTTTCAATCACTGTATATGTGCCAAAGCGTTTTTGAATGTATGCATCCAAAATTGGCTCTGCTTGATCCGATGTGATTGCTTCAATGCCAAAACGTGTGACTTCTACAAGAATTCGATTGTTGGGCAAAGGGAGGACATACATAAACTGTGTATAGCCATCCTGTGGAATATCGAAATCCATTAAATCAACACAATCTGCCTCTTGATAGGGTTCACTAGGAGAAATAATGTATCCAATAAAGGTTTGCCATAACAGCACTTCGTTTTTTTTGGGTAAGGCGAATGTTGGTGGACGACTGTCAAAAACCGTTTCAGCATGAAAATTACCGCTATCTGTGATTACTTGAACTCCTTTTTGTATCCTTTCTATACTTAACACCGACGTGTAAATTCGTGATAATTGATGTTGTTCAATGATTCTGCGGCATTCCTCATACACTGCAATACTTGAAATGTAAACGTATCGAGCATTTTCAAGTGTCTCAGGTTCTAACCTATTGACGCTGATTTTGGACCACGTATGGGTGAACATGTGTTGGCAATTCCGTGCAATGTTATCATCCAAGGATGTCCAAAAACAGTATGTTTTATCATTCGTCTTTTTCGCATCCGCATCAAATAGGGCAATCTTTTTATTGGCCAACAATCCACGGGACTCTAAACTACGTAGCAACAGGGTTGTTGATGCACCCGCTCCAATGAAAATGTAATCGAAAAAGCCATTTTTTTCCAATAGAAAAATATATTTTATTGATTAACAACAAATTAAATTGTTTAATTGTTCAAAATAAAAACTAAATCCCTTGATTTTTAGCGAATCAATTTAATGGATATTGGTGAAATTTAAATTTCTAACTTTTTCACTTTTGATTATGCAAACCATTGATTCATGGGTTTTATTCATTGAAAATGACCATACGTATGAAAGGAAGTGAACCTGTTTTTCAAAAATCCAAACTAAAACCTTACTCTTCCAAGTCTAATGGAAATACTGTGGACTTCGATGAGTTCCAAATAATCAATTGATTGTTTTTTAAACAGAGACTATCACAATAAGGCATTTCCGAATGATTCGAAGGGATTTTCCAATCCACAAATTGTTTTTTATTGGTTTCTAAATTTTCAATCGCAAATTGAATTTTTTCTTTGCCAAAAATACGTTCCGAATAAACCACTTGATTTCTAATTTTATCCGAAGTTAAAATACCTTTAACGAAATACTTAAAAGGTTCTGCATCTCGCTTTACAGGAATAATCAAACTTGATGAAAATGGACCCGACCACCATGTCGTTATGCAGATGTATTTACTATTCATCCACTCGAATTCTGGTGTTTTTGCTGAAATATGTTCTTTATCGAAATCGATGGAGTCTTTCTGACCAAATCGATTTACAAGCATCGAAAAATGTTCGGCGGAATTGATGATGGCAACGCTAATCCATTTTTTATTGACTAATTCATAACTAAAGGTTGAATCATTAATTGTTCTAGTGATCGGATCTTGCGGTTCAGAAACTTGAACCTTTTTCTTCGTTTTTAACAATTCCGTTTGACAACTTGCTGCCAGTATTAAAAGACTTAAAATGAACACTATTTTTCTCATCGTTTAAGCTTTACGTAAAATTTTATCCAAAGATTTTCCATTTGCTAACTCATCTACCAATTTATCCAAGTAACGTACTTTTCGCGTTAAGGGATTTAATAATTCTTCCACACGATAGCCACAAATTGTACCAGTAATTAGGTGTGCATTGGGATGCAGCGTTGCACGATCGAAAAATGTTTCAAACGTCACATTTTCAGCTGCAAGTTCATTCAGTTTATCCTCATCAAATCCAGTGAGCCACTCAATGATTTGCAACAACTCCGCTTTCGTTTTGCCTTTTCGTTCCACTTTATTGATGTAATGAGGATAAACAGATGCAAAGGTCATCTTGACAAATTTCTCGTTGTGTTCTGGTGTGGTTTTCATGAAATTAAAGTTAGCATTTTCAATTATTTTGGAATCAATCCACAAAAATTTCCCGAATCACTTGCTTACACGATTTGATTTCTGATTCTGATAAAAATCCAAATTTCTTAATTATTCGAGTCTTTTCAATCGTACGTATTTGATCCAAGACTACCCATCCAATTTGATTGTTATGTTGAACCTGTATTCTAGTGGGATAACTCTTACTTGTTGTGGATAACGGTGCAATGGTAATCGTACCTAAATGATGATTCATTTCGTTTGGTGAAATGATGACACATGGTCTCGTTTTTTGAATCTCACTACCAACGGTTGGATCCAACTGCACCAAAACTACTTGGTATTGATTCAATTCCATTCGTCAAAATTTTCATCGTCAAAAACATCATCTATCATCAATTGATCATCACCAGAGGCATGCATTTCTTGAAATGCCTCACTCCAACCTTTTCGAGGTTCCTTTAACGGACGTAAAACAATATGGTCATTTTCTAAAATCATTTCTATTTTATCAGTGATGTGATATTTATCTAATACGGTTTTGGATAACCTTAAACCTTTTGAATTTCCTATTTGAATGATTGACACTTCCATGATGTACATTTATGTAATTACAAAGTTATTACATTTATGCGGTAATGTCAAAAAAGCGACCCGAAAGTCGCTTTTTTTCTCGTGCACGTTTGGTTAATATTACAAGCCGATGATTTGACGAACCTCCACTTCTTTTAAACTGCGTTGTTTACCGTCGTGGCTTAAGTAGGTGCGCTGTACCATACGGCCATGGATGGCGACTTTTTTTCCTTTCTCTCCATATTTCTCAATAAACTGAGCCATATTTCCCCATGCAAAAAGTCGATGCCATTCCACAGTCGCAGTGTACCTTCCATTGTTCTTTCGTAAACTTTTGGGAGTAGCAAGTTGAAAACGTGCTACCCGTTGACCGTTGTCAAATTCTGTGATTTTTGTTTGACTCCCAATATTACCAATGAGGGTCACATAATTGCGTATCGGATTCATAAGTTTTGGTTTTAAAGAAATTACATAATGACAATGTCGTTCACTTCTACTTCTGACACCATTTTCCGCTGACCGTTGGTTTGATAGAAACGTGTGACCAACTTCCCTTCAATGGCTAGCTCGGAGCCAACTTCACCTAATTCCTCCAATACTTTCACCCAGCGTCCCCAGGCACTTAGCATATGCCAATTTCGACGCGTTTTTGTTTTTCCATTGGCATCGAGGTATTGTTCCTTGGTGGACAAGGTAAATTTGGCAATGCGTTTTCCATTTTCCAATTCCATGATTTTTGGAAGTGAACTAACTTTCCCAATTAAATTCACTTGGTTCATATCGTTTGTCATCATGCTTGTTTTTCTGTTTTTGGCGTTAACACTAAAAATTCAGATGCTTCTACAACTGTTGTATATCGCTTTTCTCCGCTTTTACTATCATAGCTTTGATTGACTAACCTTCCCTCCAAGACAATCTCCTGTCCTTTAACTAATAATTTTTGTACAAGTTCTGCGAGCTTCCCCCAAGCATTGATCGTGTGCCACTGAGTAATCGACTGCCAATCACCATCTTTGTTTTTGTAATTTTCGTTGGTTGCTAGTGTAAATCGAGCGAGTTTACGCCCTGATTCCATGTTCACGATTTCTGGCTGAACTCCTAGTCGTCCAATCAAATTCACTTTGTTTTTTAATGCATTCATTGTGTTGGTTTTAAAAAAGGTTGAAAAATTTGTTTTGTCGCTCATCAATTCCTTGGTTGAATTCGACACTGCAAAGTTTCTCACACATCCATTTTTTATTCGGTCGTTTGTCACTTGCTTTCGATTGTTAGTTGCTTGTAAACGACAAATTCGCGTTAAGTCCATGCGAATAAAAGCGTTATTAATATTTTGAAACACTACTGTCCGATAAAAATACAAATTAATCATTTTGTAGTCTGAAAGCCTTGATTTTACTAGTTCGGCTGTTTCGATATCAAAAGTAAGCCCCCCCCCTTTTTAAGAAC
>CANHMH010000081.1 GCA_947461635.1 Flavobacteriales bacterium
AACAAGGAACGACATTTCGATGCGGAAGCCATGACTTTTTTCGAAGGACAACTCTGGATTTTCACGAAAAATAGCACCAAACCTTTCGATGGACTTTCATTTATTTATATGGTGCAATTTGAAGCCAATCAAACGAAAACGCTTTCCAAAGTGACCGAATTAAAATTAAACAGAACGTCCTATCTAAAAGATGCTGTTACGGGAGCGTGTACAGTGAATCAGACCATAGTACTGTCTACTTACAATCGATTGATCAAACTTGAATTCCCAAAACAAGGAATGACAAAATCAAACCTATATTTCTATCCACACATCGAACAGGTGGAGGCATGTGTGTCGATTGGTCCAGGCACCTTTTTCATTTCAAACGAAAAAAATAAATTTCTTGGTCCAGCTAAATTCACTAAACTTCAACTACCATGATTCAATTGTCCCAATACGAAGCTGTTATTTTCGATATGGATGGCGTGCTCATCGATTCGGAACCACTCTGGAAAATTGCCATGGAGGAAGTGTTTCACTCTTTGGGGTCCAAATTAACCAAAGCGGATTTTCAGAAAACAGTTGGACTACGCATCGATGAAGTCGTTCATTTTTGGAATCACCATGAAAATTGGGGCGTCGAAAATGAACAAGATGTAGAAGAGGCCATTATTGTCAAAATGATCGAACTCATTTCGGAAAATGCAACGCCACTTCCAGGGGTAATCGAAACACTCGCATTTTTAAAAAAATCCGGATTAAAAATTGGACTTGGTACTTCATCATCAAGCAGGCTTATTCAAGTGGTGCTCGCTGAGTTAAACATTGCACACTTTTTCGACTTTACCCACTCCGCAGAAACAGAAGCTTTTGGAAAACCTCATCCAGCTGTTTACCTTACTGTTGCTCAACATTTACAGGTTTCTCCAAATACATGTTTAGTCATTGAAGATTCCTTGAATGGTGTTATTGCTGGACTAGCAGCGAAAATGAAAGTGGTGTGCATCCCTGAAAAAACCCATTTCCCAAATCCTCGTTTGTCCGTTGCGGATTTTCATTTCGAAACGATGAATGAATTCTTATTGGAAATACAGAAATAGAACAGAGCTCCATTTGGAATGCTTTTGTATTTTTGTAGGAGATGGAAGATTCTTTTGATTATAGAGACGAAGCGGCACAAAATGGTGAACAGGAAATTGATAAAGTCCTGCGTCCCAAAACACTCAGTGATTTCGCTGGACAACCGACCGTAGTCGAAAACTTAGAAGTATTCGTCCGCGCTGCACAATTAAGAAACGAGCCTTTAGATCACGTTTTACTTCATGGCCCACCAGGACTGGGGAAAACAACTTTGGCCAATATCATTGCCTACGAACTTGGAGTTGGTTTTAAAGTTACCTCCGGGCCCGTACTTGATAAAGCAGGCGACTTAGCTGGATTACTAACGAACCTCGGTGTTGGTGACGTATTATTCATCGACGAAATCCACCGATTGAGTCCAGTCATTGAAGAATACTTGTATTCCGCGATGGAAGACTACGTAATTGACATCATGTTGGATTCCGGTGCGAACGCACGCAGTATTCAGATCAACTTAAATCCTTTTACCTTAATAGGTGCCACGACTCGTTCTGGACTACTTACCTCTCCCCTTCGTGCGCGATTTGGAATCAATTCACGCTTAGAATACTACGATTCAAAAACACTTACTTCCATCGTTGAACGTTCCGCTCATTTACTGCACATCGAAATAGATGAATCCGCAGCGTATAAAATCTCCAGTAGAAGCCGCGGAACACCGCGAATTGCGAATGCACTCCTTCGTCGTGTCAGAGACTTTGCACAAATTAAAGGAAGTGGAAAAATAGATGAGGAAATCACCGAATTTGCACTGAAAGCCTTAAATGTCGATGAAAATGGACTAGATGAAATGGACATTCGCATCCTAAAAGTCATCATCGATAAATTTAGTGGGGGACCTGTTGGACTCACAACAATTGCAACAGCCATCGGTGAAAATGCGGGAACTTTAGAAGAAGTTTATGAACCGTTCCTTATTCAAGAAGGATTCCTCATGAGAACACCGAGAGGAAGAAAAGCAACAGAGAAAACCTATCGTCACCTTGGAAAAGATATTGGCTGGACACAAGGCGGGCTTTTCTAATCATTCCAAAAGTGGATTACAAGCAACTTATCACCAATAAAGCCCACGAACTTGGATTTTTTCATGTAGGTTTTTCTACAGCAGACTTTTTGGAAGAAGAGGCTCCAAGACTTGAAAAATGGCTGAATAAGCACCATCACGGCGAAATGGCCTATATGGCCAATCATTTTGACAAAAGACTCGATCCACGTTTATTGGTGGAGGATGCTAAAACCGTTATTTCCCTCCTTTTTAATTATTACACCGACCAACAGCAAAGCGATCCTGAAGCACCGAAAATCTCTAAATACGCCTACGGAGAAGATTATCATTACGTCATCAAGGATAAACTGAAAGAACTGCTTGCTTTTATTCAAGAAGAAATCGGGGAAGTAAACGGACGAGGATTCGTGGATTCAGCACCAGTTATGGACAAAGCTTGGGCGAAGAAAGCAGGACTCGGTTGGCTTGGAAAAAACAGCAATTTAATTCATCCGAAAAAAGGAAGTTTCTTTTTCATCGCGGATTTAATCTTAGACTTGAAAATTGAGGCGGATGGTCCCATAAAAGATTATTGTGGAACATGCACAAAGTGTATTGATGCGTGTCCAACAGATGCCATCATTGAACCGTATGTAGTCAATGGATCCAAGTGCATCTCATACTTAACCATCGAATTAAAAGACGAACTTTTACCCAAAGAGTTTGAAGGGAAAATGGATAATTGGATGTTTGGCTGCGATATTTGTCAGGATGTTTGTCCATGGAATCGGTTTTCTGTTCTACACAACGAAGAACGATTTGAACCTCATCCAGATTTACTTGACTTAAAAAAGCAAGATTGGATGGGTCTACAGGAGGAAGGATTTCAAATACTTTTTCAACGAAGTCCCGTGAAACGCACAAAGTACAAGGGATTGAAACGAAACATCACCTTCCTCAAAATCGGTTAGTTTTCCCGCTTTCCTTGTTGAAAATTCTATTTTGGAAGGTATTTTCATACGTGTAAGTTTTTAACTTTGTTGTACGTGAGAAAAGTCAGCTCTAACATAGAATACCCTAACAATTGAACATGGAACAGAAAAAAGAAGTCATCATTATTGGAGCTGGATTAGTTGGTTCTCTTTGGGCAGTTTACCTATCGAAAGCAGGATACAATGTGACCATTTATGAAAGACGCTCTGATATTCGAAAAGCAGAGATAAGCGCAGGTAAATCCATCAATTTAGCGCTTTCTGTTCGCGGCTGGACCGCACTCGATGCTGTTGGTGTTGGTGATGAAATTCGTAAAATTGGCATTCCAATGTATGGTCGTATGATGCACGACATGCAAGGAAATTTAACCTACCAACCATACGGAAAAGAAGGACAAGCGATTTATTCGATTTCAAGAGGACGTACGAATGCAGTGATGATGGACATGGCTGAAAAACATGGCGATGCAACCATTCATTACAACCATGAATGCAAAAAAGTAGACCTGAAAGCTGGAATTGTTACCCTAACTAATACACTGACAAACGAAGAATTTACCGTACAAGCGGACCTCGTTTTTGGCGTTGACGGTGCTTTTTCGGCAGTACGATATAATTCATTTCAAAAAATAAACCGTTTCAATTACAGTCAGAATTTTGTTGCGGACGGATACCGAGAGATTTTATTGCCCGCCAATGAGGACGGATCGTATAAAATGGACAAAAATGCCTTACATATTTGGCCTAGAGGTCGTTTTATGTTGATGGCAATGGCAAATGAAGACGGATCCTTTACCTGTACTTTATTCATGCCACATGAAGGTGGTGAAAACGCCTTTGATAAACTTACTTCACGCGATGCCGTAAACAACTTCTTCCTTACCACTTTCCCTGATTTCTATGAAATGATGCCAAACATTGCGGACGCGTGGGACGATCATCCATTATCTAACTTAGCGATCATCCGTTGTTATCCTTGGTCTCATGGGAAAGTTGCTTTGATGGGAGATGCTGCACATGCTACGGTTCCTTTCTACGGACAAGGAATGAATGCAGGCTTTGAAGATTGCACGGTAATGAATCGACTCATGCACAAACATAACCACGATTGGACAGCCATCTTCGATGAATACAGCATCGAACGCAAACCAGACGGTGATGCCTTGCAAGATTTGTCCTTGGATAATTACTTTGTGATGCGTGATTACGTGGCGGACCCAGATTTTCTTTTGAGGAAAAAAATAGAAGCAAAATTCAGCGACCTTCACCCAGATCGTTGGTTACCGCTTTACTCGCAAGTAACCTTTAGTAATATTCGCTACAGCGAAGCCTACAAACAAGGGAAAATTCAAAATGATATCATGGATGAAGTCATGGCACTACCGAAAATTGAAACGGAATGGGATTCGAAAATCGTCATGGATATCTTATTGGAAAAGAGCGCTGACTTTAAATTCTAATTATGAAAAAAATACTTTTCTTTCTACCTTTTTTGTTTTCAACCCTTGTTTTTTCGCAAGGTGGATTCGAAAAGTCCAAAAAAAAAGGAAATGACTACATGGTGGTGAGCAATCACGGTATTCAGTTTTCCATTGGACCAACCTACTCTTTTAATACGAAACCAATTCTAGGTGAATTAACCGAATTGAATGGCGCTCGTGGGAATTACAGCATAACACCAGAGAGCAAATTGGGTTTTTATGCAGAATTCGGAATGGTACATTTTCCAAAATGGAAAGGAACACCGATCAAAGCTTTAAAGAAAAGCCGCGTCATTGACTATTTCGACTGGGGAATTGGTTATAGTAACATTCGTGGAACCGAAGAAACTGAAATCACCTATAAAAATGCGGGGGGAGATGTGATTAGCACACAAAATGAATATGGACAATTAAAAAATGGCTACTTATACGGACGTTATAGTGCACACTCATTGGTTTATTTCGGTAAGAAAAAAATTGTGAAAGTTAGAAAACACTTCATCGATAACAGCATTGGTTTTCAATTCTCATACTGTACTTCTACACTTGACACTACATATTCGAATTCTTTTTATCCGGTTTATGCAACTCGAAACTATCAAGGTTTAACCGAAGAAAAACTAGCAGCTCAATTCGTCTATAGTTTAGGTGTAGGTATTCGCTTAAACAAAGCATGGATGTTCGTTCCAAGTGTAACACTTCCAATCGTAACAGTAAAAAATTGGGATGGATTTAATGCTTATTTTGATTGGTATTCATCGGGATATTGGCCTATTCAAGCACAAGTGAAATTCATTAAACTGTTTGAAAAACCAAATAAATGTGGCGTTTACAGCACGCCCGAGGATAAAGAAATGCAGAAGCAATATGACATGCAATAAGAAAAATCTATGATTTCCAGTCCTTTACGATGGTTTTGGGTAATTTCTTTCTGAAACGTTTCATCACCGAATCACGGTCAGAAACATTGCCACACTTCAATAAACTTCTTCCTATCAATTGATTATTCAAATCAAAAAAGGTGAATTCAAATGTTACGGAAGTAGCTTCATCACGGTAAATGTGATAAATGCTCGTCATCTCTAACATTTCTTTCAAGGTAGTTTTTGCTTCCGAAGCCTTGAATTTACGGTCATATCCACGAACATTTAACACAACGTACGCATCAATTCCTTTTGATTTTAAGATATTTCGGGTAGAATCATTCAATAAATTTCCCAAAGCTTCACCTTGCTTTAGTAAATTAAAGGAAGGCAAGGCTTTGTAACCATTTTGCTGAAGGATTTCCACTAGATTCAGTTCCATCGCATAGCGATCCTCCGATTTATCGAATTGACCAACAACAAGGGCGTTTTTGAACTTGATTTGTTGACCAAAAACCGTAACAGTAAACACTAAAAATAAGGCAAGGATTGCTTTCATAGTCAATATATTAAAATACTTCACGAGCGATTTTTTGAACCGATGTTGAATTGGACATCGTGTAATAATGTATACATGGAACGCCATGTGCTTTTAGTTCTTTAGATTGTTGAATTCCCCATTCAATTCCAACTTGCTCAACAGATTTATTATCCTTGCATTTTATCAATTCATTCGATAACTCAACTGGATAATCAATGTGAAAGAATTTAGGCAAGAAAGAAATATGTGTTAAGGTTTTTACTGGTTTCACCCCTGGGATAATCGGAACTGTAATTCCAGCTGCACGACACGCATCAACAAAACGGAAGAACTTTGAGTTGTCAAAGAACATTTGTGTTACGATATAAGATGCACCAGCATCTACTTTTCGTTTCACATTCAATAAATCCGTTTCCAAATTCATTGCTTCAAAATGCTTCTCTGGATATCCTGCCGCACCAATACAGAAGTTCGTTGGTTCTAATTGAACATCGTCCATCATATAGTTACCCTTATTCATATCACTGATCTGATGAATTAGGTCGACCGCAAACTCATGTCCCTCTTTGTGTGGACGAAAAGAACTTTCCGTTTTTATAGAGTCCCCTCTCAAGGCTAATACATTGTCAATTCCTAAAAATTGCAAATCAATTAATGCGTTTTCTGTTTCTTCCTTGCTAAATCCACCACATATCAAATGCGGAATAGCATCCACATCATACTTATTCATGATAGCAGCACATATACCAACTGTTCCTGGTCGTTTACGAATGGCGATTTTTTCTAACAATCCATTCTCGCGTTCCTTGTAGATAAACTCCTCGCGGTGATATGTAACATTCACAAATTTTGGCTTAAATTCCATCAACGGATCAATTCCTTCATAAATAGATTGGATACTTTTTCCTTTCAATGGAGGTAATATCTCAAAGGAGAAGAGAGTGTCTTTAGCGTTTTCTATGTGATCTGTTACTTTCATAATTCTTTTAGCGTCTGCAAAGATACGTCTTTCGATAGAAACGCACTAATCAATCCGGGTTTCTTCGATGGCTTGAAGGATTAAATCGGCAGCCAAATTAAATTCATCCTCGGTGATGTTCAATGGTGGGGACAACCTAAAACTATATGGATGTGACAAAAACCAAAAGGTGATAAGTCCTTTCTCCATACAACGTGATACAACGCGCTCCACTCGTTCGGCACTGACCATATCAAACGCAAACATCATTCCCACACGTCGAATTTCTATTAATTCTGGATGTTGATGAAAACGTTCTTCAAATCGCTGCGCTTTTTCTTCCAATTCTTTCCAGTCGATTTCAGTCTTCAGTACCTGAACGGCCGCTGCAGCTGCCGCACAAATCACTGGATGTCCTCCAAACGTCGTTATGTGTCCAAGCATTGGTGCATGTGTAAATTCCATTAATCTCTTTTGAGATGAAACCAAAGCGCCAATCGGCATTCCTCCTCCCAATGCTTTCCCCAATGTTAAAATATCTGGAACAATATCGAAATGTTCAAAGGCAAACAGCTTACCTGTTCTACCCATTCCACATTGGATTTCATCTAAGATCAACAATGCTCCCACCTCATCACATCTTTGACGCAGTGCTTTCATAAACGTTACAGTTGGACGTCTTACACCGGCATCTCCTTGAATCGTTTCTAAAATGACTCCAGCAGTATTTTCTGTAATGCGTTCTAAATCGATGTGTTGATTCAGCTGTAAAAATTGAACATCGGGCAATAACGGACGAAACGCTTGTTTCTTCACCTCATTTCCAGAAACACTCATAGAACCATGTGTACTGCCGTGATATGAACCGCGAAAAGAAATCAATTCTGTTCTTCCGGTCACTCTTTTAGCCAATTTCAAAGCGGCTTCAATGGCTTCTGTGCCGGAATTTACAACGTACACACCATCCAAGGAATCAGGAAGTACCTCCAACAATTCTTTTACTAATAATTGCTGAGAATCCTGAATAAATTCTCCGTAAACCATGACATGTAAATACTTGTCAATTTGATTTTTTAATGCTGTAACCACTTTCGGATGACGGTGTCCAATGTTGTTGACCGCCACACCTGAAATCATATCCATATAGGCTTTTCCTTGCTTATCGTATATGTAAATCCCTTCCGCATGTTCTACTTCCACCAAAAAGGGAAAAGGAGTTGTTTGACCCAAGTGGGAAAGGAAAAAATCGCGTTCTGACATGACTTATTTTTGGAGTATTTCTATAATAGGTGTTCCTGTCATCGCTCCCGTACGTTGCAAATTCATCAGGTGAATCAATGTTGGGGCAATGTCCACAATTTGAATTGGACGATAACAGTTTTGTGATGGAATATTCGCACCGTACCATAATAAAGGAACATGTGTGTCATAATTAAACGCGGAACCATGTGAGGTTCCTGTATGCGCTTTTGGTTCGTCTATCGATTTCGCTAAATATCCCGGTTGCAACATGAAAATCACCTCACCACTTCGGGCTATGTCGAATCCTTTTTGAATCATTTGTCCCCATTCATCCAATGTCTCAGTTCCCGACAAAAGAGAGGACTGGGTAATTGCCAATTTTACTTCTGGCCACTTTCTAATTTGACCTGCGATAAAATCCGCTACATCTTGTTTTCCTAATTTCAAAGAATCTAAACGCGTTTGATTCAAATAAATGTTTTGATTCTCTTCTGCCTCAATTAAGTCGGCCCCATATTTTTGAAGCAACTCTTTTTTCAAAATAGCTAATCGCTCGTTCAAGAAAAGGTATCCTCCAGGCATTTTTCGGTCAACCAACATTTGTGGAACTGGCACTACCGCATGGTCGGCCGTTAAAAACACCACAAATCCATCCTTCCCATACATGGATTCTAGGTGAGAAAGTAATTTCTCCAATTGACGATCCAAACGCGCATACATGTCTTCCATCTCCAAGGAATAAGGTCCAAATGCATGTCCTGCAATATCTGGTGTAGAATAAGATATACAAAGCATGTCCGTTGTGTTGTCCAAGCCCATCTGCTCTCTTGACATTGCTTCGATCGCTAAATCTGTTAACAATTCATTTGCCATTGGTGAGATCGTAAATAGTTGGTTTGCATTGTTGGAAACACTTGACATTTCTTTAAAATCATAGGGAAATGTAGCCGTTTTTTTACCGCTTAATAGCACTTCATACGGACTCTCATCGATCGATTTGTAATTGTTCCTTGGATACAACAAATCCCACTTCCGTAAATATTTGTCTGCATTTTTTGTTGCATTAAACTGCTGTAGCCATTTTGGTAACTCAGTTTTGTAGTAAGTACTCGTGATAAACCTTCCACTAGCGTAATCATACCAATATGAACCATCACTTAAATGTCCACCAGGCAAAATAGAACTTCGGTCCTTAATAGAAATCGAAATCACTTTTGATTCCGGAGAAGCCAACTTTAATTGATCTGTAACTGTATAGGTCCTCAAATTTCTTGGTGAAGTTTGTCCCTCTAAAGATGTACTCCC
>CANHMH010000082.1 GCA_947461635.1 Flavobacteriales bacterium
GCCATTCCGTTAATTCACAAAGTGTTTCGGGATCGACAATCGCTAGGTATTCAAGGGATAAATTTCCTGCGTTAAAACTATTTTTTGCAGCTGCAAGTGTTTCGTTGATCGTATGTTTGTTTTTGGCTGTTTCTACTAGGCGCAACGTTTCAATAATAATCAAGGCATCTTCAAGCTCTTTTTCGCTTAAACGCATGTTTCTACTGCTCATAGCTAGTCCACTTTCTTCGCGTACGGTCGGACAAGCGATAATTGTCGTTTTGAAACCATAAAAACGGGTCAAAAGTCGAATAATCGCTAATTGTTGGAAGTCTTTTTGTCCAAAATAGGCCTTATTTGCCGCTACCAAGCGAAAAAGATTGTGCACAACATGCACCACTCCTTCAAAATGTCCGGGACGAAATGCTCCTTCTAATACGCTTCCAATCGAACCAAGTTCCATCGGTACAAATCCGTCGTTTTGAGGGTAAAGTTCAGCCTCATCTGGCGCGAAGACCACACAATTATTCAAGCCTTCGAGCAGTGTCAAATCCGCAGAAAGTGTCCTTGGATATTGCTTCAAATCCTCACTGTTGTTGAATTGTTTCGGATTTACAAAAATACTGATAAGGGTATAATCGTTTTCCTCCGTCGACTTTTTAATGAGACTTACATGTCCATTATGCAACGCGCCCATCGTTGGAACAAATCCAAGGGAATTAGCATTTTCGTTTAACTTTTGACGAAACTGTTGCAGCTCTTCAGCTGTATGAATGACCTTAACTTTAGACATAGGATTGAAAGAATCGTCGACAAAGCTATTGCTTTTTATGAAAGTTCATTTAAATTTCTTAATTTTGTACTCCTATCACTACTGAATGGAAAAGAAAAAAATCCTTTTTATTTCGCAAGAAATCTTCCCTTTTTTACCGAAATCCGATATTTCATCGACAGCGCGCAGACTACCGCCACTTGTTCAAGATCTTGGCAAAGAAATTCGTGTATTTACACCTCGTTTTGGTGCAATCAACGAAAGAAGACATCAATTGCATGAAGTTATTCGTCTATCCGGATTGAATATTTGTATTGACGATCACGACCACCCACTGATCATCAAAGTGGCTTCAGTTGCGGCGGCAAGAATGCAAGTATATTTCATTGATAACGATGACTATTTCAAACGCAAAACAACCCTGCAAGACGACAAAGGCAATTGTTTTCCTGATAATGATGAACGATCCATGTTCTTCTCTCGAGGAGTTTTGGAAACCGTTAAGAAATTAGGCTGGCAACCAGACGTCATACATTGCCATGGCTGGATGACCGGAATTATGGCCTTGTACATCAAACATCTGTACAATAAAGATCCGCATTTCAAGGATACGAAGGTGGTTATAAGTTTGTACAACGATGACTTTGCGACTCCTTGGGACAAACGTTTTCACGAAAAGTTAACGTTCGAAGGATTTCCACAAGAGATCAGCAGCAAGTTGTTAGATCCAACGCACGAAAACATCATGCGTATATTTGCTGAAAATGCAGACGGAATTAACATCGCCAGCGAAAATTTAGCGCCGAACTTGAAAGCAATTTTTGATGAATCGACTACTTTGAAGTTGGACTACGTTTCCGAAGAAAATCAAGGAAAAGAACTTTCTGCTTTCTTTGATAAAGTGATGGAATCCGTTTTAGCTTAATTTCATTTTACTGCTTTCAACATGAGAAGACTTTCATCGATTCTATTGGTAATGCTCATTTTCTTCGTTTCATGTCAAAAGAATAAGCATGAAATTGGTAAACCAGCGATTGACCAAAATCAATTGTTAAACGGCATTACCACTGACACCTTCGATTTAATTACCTACACGATTAATGAAGATTCTGCTGTAACAGATAACATGGCAAATGTATTGTTAGGAAGTTATGTAGATCCCAAATTCGGAAAAGTTTCCGCTTCTTTTTACACGGAGTTTCGTTTGAAATCCTTGAATCCAGTTTTCGGTGACATCGGAACAATTGTTTACGATTCTTGCGTTTTGTCATTACAGTACGTTGGTTATTACGGTGATTTAAGTGCTCAAAACATTGAAGTGTACGAGTTAAATGATAGCCTTTCCATGGATTCCGTTTATTATGATTTTTCCACGAAACCGACAAAACCAGGCAATCTGGTAGTAAATGGAATGGGGACAATCACACCAAAACCTTTATCGAATACAATTGTAGGTGGTGATACGCTTGCGCCTCAGTTAAGAATTCCATTAGACACAACTTTTGCGAAAGGCATCATTCAAGAATCAACCAGTGGAAATGGAACTTTTGCTTCAAATGTGAGTTTTCAACAGTTCTTCAAAGGCTTTAAAGTACAAGTGAATAATCCTTCTCAAGCTATAGGAAAAGGCGCCATTTTTTACTTCAACATCAATAATAATGCAGCGTCAAAATTGACGATCTACTATACACAAGGCGGGGTGAAGAAAAGCTACGATATTGTGATGAATAGTCAAGCCGCAGATTTTGTTCACATTGACACAGATCATTCTGGAACACCATTGGAGATGGTACTTCAAGACAGCACGAAGGGTCAATCGACTTTTTATGCACAGGCATTCAGACAACGAGCGGTGATAAAAATCCCGGGATTAGACAACTTACCAAAGAATGTGGTGGTGCATCGTGCAGATTTAACACTTCCTGTTCAATTCCAAAATGGATACCGTTACAAACCTGGTTCAGCTGTTTCGGTTGCGGCAAGGTTGAAGTTCACGGATACGAAATTGGCAAACTTAAATGTGGTTGGTGCTTTTGTTGAAAGTAAAAAACATTTTGCGATTGATTTAAGAACCTACGCTCAAGCATTAATCGCCGATAATATTGATAATACAGGTGTTGTGGTATCTCCAGTTTTCTTTAGGAATTCAGCAGAGCGCATCGTTTTTAATGGTCCAAATACGATCAATAAAATGAAGCCTAAACTTATTTTGACTTACACAACGTACTAATTTATGTGTGGAATTGTAGCATATATTGGCAAAAAGGAAGCTTTTCCAATTGTCGTAAAAGGATTGAAAAGATTAGAGTACCGTGGTTACGATAGTGCCGGAGTTGCATTATTACACGGAGATCAATTGAATGTCTACAAGAAAGCAGGGAAAGTCAGTGTGATGGAGGAGTTTGCACTTGGACAAGACGTTGCAGGGCATGCCGGAATCGGACACACACGTTGGGCTACTCACGGAGAACCTTCTGATGTCAATGCACATCCACATACTTCAATGGATGGAAAAATTGCCCTCATCCACAACGGAATCATTGAAAATTATGATGTTCTTAAACGTGAACTTCAAAATCAAGGATACATTTTTAAAAGTGAAACGGACACAGAAGTAATCGTTCATTTGGTGGATTACATCAGTAAAAAGGAACATGTTTGGTTCGGAGAGGCTTTGCGTTTAGCTTTATCACAGGTTCATGGAGCTTATGCGATTGTCGCTATTTCAAAGGAATATCCAAATCGTTTAGTGGCAGCTAGAAAAAGTAGCCCATTGGTTGTTGGAATTGGCGCAGAAGGAGATTTTTACTTAGCTTCAGATGCGACCCCAATCGTGGAGTACACAAAGAAAGTTGTTTATTTAGACGACGAAGAAATTGCAGTAATTGACCTAGAAGAAGGGTTAAAATTATACAACATTGCCGATCAAGAACGCACACCATTTTTCCAGCAATTGGAAATGGAATTGGAAGCGCTTGAGAAAGGTGGGTATGAGCATTTCATGCTCAAAGAAATTCATGAGCAACCACGTTCCATTCACGATTGTTTCCGTGGAAGATTGAACGCAGAAGAAGCTTGGGTAAACCTCGGTGGATTGCGTGATTACGAGCAAAAAATGATTACAGCCAATCGCTTAATCATTGTCGCATGTGGAACTTCATGGCATGCAGGACTCGTTGGTGAATACCTCATTGAAGATTTAGCACGCATTAATGTAGAAGTGGAATATGCAAGTGAATTCCGCTACAGAAATCCAATTTTAAATGAGAACGATGTGGTCATTGCCATTTCACAATCAGGAGAAACAGCGGATACATTAGCAGCGTTAGAATTGGCAAAATCAAAAGGCGCAACAATCCTTGGGATTTGTAATGTTGTTGGTTCATCTATTTCTCGTTTAACAGATGGTGGATCTTATACACACGCTGGACCAGAAATCGGAGTAGCATCCACTAAAGCATTTACGGCACAAGTAACGGTATTAACCTTAATGGCTCTTTCATTAGCGCACAAAAAAGGCACCATTAGCGAAACGCATTTTAGAACCTTATTAGCGGAATTGGAAGCAATTCCAGAGAAAGTGAAACAAGTGCTAGAAACAGACGCTTTAATTGAACAAATCGCAGCGGAATATAAGGACGCATCTAATGCTTTGTATTTAGGACGAGGAAGTTCTTTCCCAGTAGCCTTAGAAGGAGCGTTGAAATTAAAAGAAATCTCATACATCCACGCAGAAGGATATCCAGCTGCAGAGATGAAACATGGTCCTATCGCATTAATCGACGAGAACATGCCGATTTTCGTCATCGCGACTCAAGGAAATTCATACGAGAAAGTCGTTTCCAACATTCAAGAAGTGAAGGCACGTAAAGGAAAAGTCATAGCCGTAGTAACCGAAGGTGACATCCAAGTGCGCGAAATGGCGGATCACGTGATTGAAATACCGGAAACGAACGAATTCTTAGTTCCACTATTAGCAACTATTCCATTCCAATTACTTTCTTACCACATCGCGGTCATGCGCGGATGCAACGTCGATCAGCCGAGAAACTTGGCGAAGTCGGTGACGGTGGAGTAATGTACTCACTTCAAAACAATTTTTAAAACTGTAAAATCAGTATTTTATTGGCTATTTAAATATACTCTAACCTTATTATAGTATTGAGCCCTTAAATTTTCCCTCTAATTTTAATTGAGTGTATCTCAACAAATTAGGGGATAATGATGTTTTCCTTAAGAATATCTTTTGTTTACGGCAGATTACCTAACTTTGCAACGCAAAAATATACTAATGATCTTACGTTTTTTATTCGTCCTAATCGGAATTTCCATTTCGTTCGTTGGCTCAACACAAACTTTAACAATTTCTTCAACCGGTCAAACAGGAACTTCAGGTACAAATTGGAGTATTAGTGGAAGTACGTTAACGATAACGGGCACGGCCAATATTCAATCTAGTGTTATCGTAAATGCATTGAATTCAGGGGACTTAACCATTCAAGGCTCAACGACAACGTTTGTAGTAAATGTGAATCAAGCCATCACTTCAACGACTGTTGGAAGTGATTTGACCATAGGGAGCTTAACCAATTTAGGAGCGATTACAATAAGTTCTGATATCACAATTGCAGGTGGTTTAGCAGTTATGGGTGGAGATGTTCAATTGAACGGAAACATTACAAGTACATCAACCGGAGATCTTTTTTTTCAGGGACTTAGTGATGTATGGAGCATTCGACTTGCATCGGGAAAAACGATCGAAAAGACATCGGGAACAGGTTTATTAACGTTGCAAGGTAATGGCCGAATAAATAATGGCGCAAGTGTAGGTAGTATCTTAGCAAGTGGGACTGCCCGTTTAGATGTCGTAATCATTAATGAAATGGATGTTCCAGGAGCTGGAATTTATAATGTAAGTACAGGAAACATCACGACAAATGGCGGCCATCTTTGGATCAGCGCTGGTCTAAAGAATCGTGTTTGGAATGGTCTTAGCGTTGGGAGTTTCGGTGTTGCAGGCAATACCGATAAGAACGGAATTGAAATAACGGGTAATATTTCAACAAATGGTGGTGATATTTTACTTTGGTCTTACTTGGGCTCAACTGCCAGATCAAATGGTTACGGTGACATTGTTGCAGTATCTTCGAATCGCACGATTAATGCAGGTAATGGGGATGTTACATTGATGACACGTTACAACGATTTTGTCGATTCCACACCTGATGTCCTTGTGAACACAAGTGGTAAGTTAACACTTGCTCCTGCGTCAGGAGCAAGCTTTGATGATGTGTTAAGTTTTTCAGGTACAACTTCCGCTGGGACTTTTACTGGAAGCGCAGGACTCGATGGATTAATTATTCAAAATTTTGCGAATATCAATGAATTAGTAATAGGGACGTATGAAGGAACAGGGTTAAATGTTGATACTCAATATATTTCATCAAATATAGGGGATGTTACTTTTGGTTCAGTAATAAGTATTGCAGCACCTATAACTGTTTACGCGGGGGATATTTTCGTAAATCAAAACTTAACAACAACGCTTTTAGGAGCGGATGTTTTGTTGCAAGCAACAGGTGCAATCAATTTAGCCTCGGGTAAAATCATTCAAACAAGTAATGGGGACATTACGTTTAAGGCATGTTCAAGCGGATTGGCTTCTTCGGCTTCAAGCCCCGTTTATCTGAATAGTAGCAGTCAACTTTTATCCACTGGAGGAAATATTACGCTTGGCGGAGGATATGCTGGTACAGAAGGAAACCTCTATGCTGCATCAAATATTACCAATGGTGGTTATGCTTTGCGTATGGATGCTTCAACAATCATCAATGCCGCTGGTGGAAACATCAAATTATATGGTCGAAATGTCACGAGTTATGGAGACGGAGTCTACCTCAGTTCAGTAACTATCTCAACAATTGGAAGTGGGACAATCGGAATTTACGGTGAATCATATGGTGGTCAAAATGCAACACCAGTTAATTTTGGGGGGATTACCTTCGAAAATAATGCTTCTACTATTCAAACAGTCAATGGGAACATCGTACTAAAAGCACTATTAACAAATACACAAAGTGCTGCAACTTCAGCACTTAATTTTTATCGTAGCGGAGGTGTCACCGGCCAAACCAATCACATTCAAATTTTATCCAATACAGGTAATATTGAAATTATAGCGGATAGAGGCACAACAACTGCCGGTGGAATAGACCATTTTAGCTGGGGAAATGTTTACTTCGGTTCTCCTTCGAACAATAGCTTTACGGCAACCGGTAATATTACATTATCTTTTTCAAAAATGTTAAGCGCGGTTAACAACGGTTTCAAAGTTAAAACAACCGGAAATGTCATTTATCAACCAATTGCCACTAGTTTTGATGCTGCTCAAACATTTCCAGTTAATAGCCTTCATGTTTTGGCAGAAAGCGCTTCTAGCCTTACCATTGGAAAAGCCGGAAATACGGCAGACATTACCATTAGTTCAGCTCAAAGCATTGCGGGTGACATCGATATCTATGCAGGAACCCTTACGTTAAATGCAAACCTGACGGCAACGAATAATGGGGACATTACCATCAACTCGAACAATGCCATTGCGGGACTTTCTGCTCAGCGTAATGTGACAGCTGCCGGGTTATTTAGTTACATTCCACAAAGTAGCAGTTTTGGAGCTGCCGTAACGTATCCAATGACAAATCTCAATGTAAGTTCAGCTGGTTTACTGATTGGAAAAACAACGAATACTGCAAATGTTACTTTCGGAACAGCGACCACCATTGCCGGACCAATATCTGCTTATGGCGGTACTATTTCAGTCAATGCCAATCTTACATCTACCCTCAATGGTGCAGCCATTTTATTGCAGGGGTCAAAAGTGGTTCACGGTGCAGGTATAACCGTTCAAACGTTAGCCGGAAACATCACCTATACTGCAACGAATTCGCCATGGACAGTTGCGTCTGACCAATGTATTTTAGTAGGAATAAACTCCAACAGTACTTTAGCTACAATTAATGCACAAGGAGGTCATATTTCTCTTTCGGGTTCGTTTGCCACAACAGGCGTTACCAATACAAGCGTTACCCCTAATCCAGATGTAGCGGTGATGTTTTATAATTCCAAGCTACAAACTTCGGGTTCCGGCACAATAACAATTAACGGAAACTCTATTAATAATGAATCTGTGAATAGTAATTTCATTTGGGGTGTGATGTTTGAGAGAAATACAGTGCTTCAAACTCAAAACGGCAATATTTCTGTCACAGGTAGACCGGGTAATTTGAATGCTAACGGCCGTGGAATTGTTGCAGATGGATTGACGAATTTAGCTGTATTGAAGGTTTTATCTGAATCAGGCACCATTCAATTTTCGGAGTCTATGCCAGTAGGACACAGTAACACTAATTATACTGGGGCTTATTTCAAGCCCTCATCCACTGCGGGGACCGTTCAATTTGGCGCCGACGGATCATCGGTTGTCAGTAGCAGCTCCAACATCATTTTTGATGTAGACCGTATAACTTTTGATGGCACAAACCCAACCGTGTTTAATACAACCGGTACGGTAACGATTCAACCCATCTCCGACGCCTTTAAAGGTGCCATGAGTTTTGCAAATATCTCAGCACCGAGTATTACAGGCCTAACAATCGGAAAAACAGGAAACACCGCCAACATTACCATCGGCTCAGCAACTTCTATCAATGGTCCAATCACCCTTTACGGTGGAACACTAGCGTTGAATAACACCTTAACTACCACCAATACAACAACGGGTAACCTATCCTTGAACGGAACAACACTTTCAGGTTCCTCAAACTTAACGGTCGCAAATGGTCGAACCCTTACCATGAATTTGAGTTCAAATACAGATTATGCTGGATTAATTTCAGGAACATCCCTGAACTTTGTGAAAGATGGCGCGGGAACCTTGACTTTACCAACGCCAACAGCACTTTCTTTTGCTGCGATGACCATTAGTGCAGGTGCGTATACCTTGAATGCAAACCAACAATTAACGCTAACAAGTGCGCTGACCAACAATGGAACCTTTACCATGAAAGATGGCGCAACTTTTGTTCAAGCGACAAGCGGAACAAGTATTGACGGAACGGGAACCTATACCGTAGAAAAAGCATTAGCGAGCAACAGCTCCACTTGGTCCACAACCAGCGGACGATTCTGGTACATGGGTGTTCCAATGGTAAACGTAGCGAGAAGTAGCTACGGTACTCAGGGAACGACAACGAACCGCGTATGGTCTTACTCGGAAGCGAGCAAATCATACACAGAACTAAGTAATGCAAACGACGTATTGTCTTCGGGAACAGGTTATGTTCACCGTCGTTCAACAGATGGAACACTTACCTTCAGTGCAACAGGTGCGAACGGATTGTATGGTTCAGACTACAGCGTGAGTGGCTTGACAAAAACAGCGGGCTACACTTCGGGTGTGAACTTGGTGTCCAATCCATACATGGGATTCCTAGATTGGAATGCAGTATACAATCAATCGACAAACATTGATCCAACCTTCTACATTCGTTCCAATAACACAACAGGCAACAACATCAACGCCTTGATTAGCTATAATGGAAGTACACAACAGTACACGAATACCTCAAGTGTGTCCAATACTTCAAACTTCCGCTACATCGCACCAATGCAATCGGTTTGGGTGAAAGTAGGCGCATCCGCATCAACA
>CANHMH010000083.1 GCA_947461635.1 Flavobacteriales bacterium
GGTAATTTGTGGTTTTCTGATAGGATAACCGTTATACCATTTGATGTTGTGAAAACTTCAGAGTCCTTGATGTTGATTTTTTTTGCTTGCGTTGGAGCAGGCATAACCGAGCGATCTACTTGAGCTGTTGTCCAAGTACCTAACGCTAGAAAGCAAAGTGTGAATATCTTTTTCATGTTTCAGTCGATTATTTTTCTTTTGGTAAGTAATGTAAGATGACACGTGCATCTTGCGTCAAGTATTTCAAAGCAACGCGTTGGATGTCCTCTTTGGTAACTTTCATATAATTTTCTAATTGGGTATTTACGCGATTTGCATCACCGTAATACACGAAATTGTCAGCAAGGTTTTCCGCGATGCCGGCAATCGAAGAATTGGCAGAAACCAAATCGTTTTCAAATTTATTTCGTGCTTTAAGGAATTCATCTTCAGAGATTAATTCTGTTTGCATTAAGCGAATTTGCTCATCGAATTCTTTTTGAATATCATCTAAGTTAACATCTTTGGCTGCGATGGCTGCCATAATACCAATTCCGGCATCTTCTAATCCGTAGTTAAACGAAAACGCATATTGAGCCATTTCTTTTTTCTCTACGATTATTTTGTTAATGCGAGAAGAACTTCCACCTGAAAGAACCTCATTCATCATTTCAAGTGCATATGAATCTGCATTGGTTTGTTCCGGGAATTTATATCCCATAAAAATCGCAGGAAGTTGAATGTTGTCGTAAATGACTTCTTTCGTTACTCCTGTTAAAACGGTTTTGTCTTTGGATGTTCGATTAATAACAATCGGTTTAGCCAAGTAACTTGCGATTATTTTTTTTGCATCTGGATTTGCTGAACCCATGAAGTTTTTTGAATCGAATTTAATTTTTGAAATGCCATAACGTTTTTCAAAATCGATATCTGATTGATTGATGAAGTCACGGTAAAGATTGATTGCTTGCCCTTGTGGTATGGATGCAAAATACTTGTCAATCCATGCCTTGGTTTGTGCGATGTCTAAGTCACCAGCAATAGATAATGTTGCGTTGGAAGGAACGTAGTAATTTTTGTAAAAATTCACATAATCTTCTTCTTGAGCTGCATCAAGGTGATCCATGCTACCAATCGGTGCCCAATTGTATGGATGCGTTTTGAATACATTTTTGAACATTTCCGTGAAAAAAGAACCATACGGTTGGTTGTCTACACGCTGTCTTTTTTCTTCTTTAACAACGCTGCGTTGCGTTTCAATTCCCTTAATGTCCACTTTTGCATGAAGCATACGCTCACTCTCCAACCATAATCCAAGTTCTAATTGATTGGATGGAAGAATTTCATAGTAATACGTTCGGTCTTGTGACGTATTTGCGTTCAACGTTCCTCCGTTTTTTTCTACTAACTCACTGTATTCGCCTCGTCCAATGTTTTCAGATCCTTCGAATAGAAGGTGTTCAAAGAAATGGGCAAATCCTGTACGGTCTGCATTTTCATTTTTTGACCCCACATGATACAAAACGGAAACCGCAATGATAGGTGTGGCGTGCTCTTCGTGAATGATTACATGTAAACCATTCGGCAAATCATAAGAGATGTATTCAATTTTCTTTTGTCCAACACTTAGGAAGCTGAACGCAGAAAAACATCCGATTAATACTAACTTTTTCATTTTCAAAATTTGGAATACGAATGTAGTTCAGAAATTTGATGTTTGCTAAAATTCTACACTGAATTTTTCTCTTTTCTAAAAAGGCGTCGAATTGGCCCAAAAATTGGTTAAATTTGACTCATGCGTTTTTTACCTACAAAAATATTCTGGGGACTTACTCTTCTCATTTCGTCAATGGTTCAGGGACAATTAGTCGTTCCTACCATGGACTTCAATAATTTCTTTGTGAATTTCCAAGAAGGATTTTTTCGTCCCATCGAAATTCAACCTATCATAAGCTATAAGGCAGGTGATGACGTTGTTGCTTACATTGATACGCGAGGAAATATGCGTATTTACGATGGCATCGAACGTAAGGATGTGACTGCGTTAAATGTAGAATACCAAGTCTCCGATCACTTGGTGGGATATAAAATTGCGAATGGACTTCGAATGTGGGATGCTGGTAAATATACTCCATTAACCAATTTCGGTAGAGGATTCGTAGTGAAAGATAGCATCATTGTTTTTGAGGATACGCGTTACCAGTCTTTAAATGTATACTGGAACAAGCTGGTTTTACCGTTGGTTACCATGACAAATGGACTACTTATGCCATCAGCGGTGGGAGAAAATATTGCTGTTTACAAAGACAATAGCGATACTTATTTTTGTTTTTGGCAAGGGAAAACATATGAAATAGCAACGTATAATGAAGAACCAGTGGAATTCAATATCGGAACAGATGTGTTTTGCTTCAAAGATCCCTACACACAATCTTTCATGATGTTCGATAAGGGTGAATTCTTGGAAATCGAATCTTCCCCAATTAAAAAGTATAAGTCCGGTAGAGGATTTATTGTTTATGAGGATTTGAACGGTAACTTATGGATGTTTAAAAATGGAGAGAAAATTGCGCTTTCAAATTTTTCCACTTCATTTTGGGATGTGAAAGATGATATGACCGTTTGGACCGAAAATAGTTACCTATTCGCATACACGAACGACGAAAAAATAGAGGTAGCAAGTTACTTTCCAGGACAGTACATGTTAAAAAATAACACGTTTGTTTTTCGAAATATTGTAGGAGGAGTGAGCGCCCTAGTGAATGGAAAGATTCAGGAAATCACCAATATGCGCGATGCGGAATTTGAGATTTATGGCAATAAGGTTTTAGTAAAGTTGTTTAATAAAACAGCTATTGTCTTTTCTGAAGGGAAAATCTATACGAACTAGGTATGAATAGGCTTGTTGGAATTCTTTTGCTCTTTTTGAGTTATAATGCGCTGTCTCAGAATCCAGCCATCGATCATTTGGAAATGTTATATGACCAAGGATATTACAAATTGGTCTACCGAAAGTCAGCGAATCTCTTGGATAAGCCTGAGTACGACTTTTCTAAACTTCCTGCGTATTACCGTGCAATTTCAACGCTGCAATTAGCGCAGGATGAGCATTGGTACAAGCGCCATCAATCAAAGATAGATGAAGCGAAAGCGGTCTTGCTGGAGTTGAGAAAAACAGCGAAAGGGCAAAAAATCATTCAGGCACATATTTCGGAGATTAGTTTTTTAAAAAAGGACCTAGATGCCTGGTTAGCAATTGAGAACCAAAATCAATTAGTGAATGTAAAGGACTGGAAGGAATTCACCTTGAGCTTTTTCGCTGATTTATCATTGATTGAAGTGGATGAGCAGAAAGGAAACTTCAACTATACAAACCGTCCAGAATTAGCGTATCGTTCAGATTTTATCGAGATTGCCAAAAAGCAATTAGGCGCTCCTTATGTTACCGCTGGAATAGATCCAAGTGGTTTTGATTGCAGTGGATTCACTTATTTTGTGCACGAACAAAAAGGGGAAAAGATTCCGCGTAGAGCAAAAGATCAATATGCTGCATGTGTGAAGTTGTCAGAATCTGAAGCCCAAATTGGAGATCTTGTCTTTTTTTCCAATGGTGGTGAGGTCAGTCATGTTGGAATGCTTGTGAGTGAAAAAGGTCAAGTGAAAACCATGATACATGCGAGTAGTTCGAAAGGGATTTCAATTGTTGAAATCGAAACATCTAGTTATTGGAAACCACGAATTGTGGGCTACGGAACCTTTATTTCAGCGAAGAAATAGGCTTACTGAATAAAATCAGTCCGATATAGAAAAGAAATAATAGTTCCATTCCACCGGCGCTCCATGTATTTGGTGAAACAAAAAATGTTAAGGTGCTTGGAATTAACAGGTAAAAAAGTATGCGTCCTTGTTTTTTTCGTTGTTCAGATAAGCGCAAAATAAATTGGAACAAGGATAAATAAATAAAATAAACAAGCGGTAGAAAGACCAATTGAGCATACTCAATGAGTAATGCAGGTTGATTGAATAAAATTAAACAGACCAACCATTCAAATCCAATAAAAGCCCAAGTTGCGGTAATGAATGTCTGGGAATTTCGATCGCGATGCACGTATTGGATGCCTGCAATCAGTAAGGTTAAAATACTTAAGATGAACACTTGTAACCACGGAAAAAATTGCCAATTTAAAAGTTCAATGCTTCCATACAGCGCACTAAAAAATGCGATACCAATGATGGAAATAATTCCGTATTGTTTAAATTGATCCATTATCCTAAATGATTTCTTCTTGATTTTTCACATGCACAGACCAATTGCCACAATGCTCTAGCGCCAACATTGGCATCCCAATCACCCGCTGATCCTGGTGCCACTTCGTTTAAGTCGAAGCCAATGATTTTTCGTCCTGAATTCACCAATGCGAACAACAAGTAACTGACTTCTTGTAATTCGAATCCTCCAGCAACAGGTGTTCCGGTGTGTGGACATAATTCTGGTTTTAATCCGTCAATATCAAAGGAAACATAAACGTTCATCGGAAGATACTGTATCATTTCTTCCACTTGATCCGCCCAGGTTTTACCAGCGTATTGCTCGTTTTTAATGTTCCAGTCATAAAATGTTTCTACACGATCCGAATCACGACTTAAAAACACTTCTCGTTCGGAAACATCGCGAATGCCAACCTGAACTAATTTGGACATGTTTTTAGCATGCTGAAGAACATTAAACATGATGCTTGCATGAGATTGTGAAAATCCTTCGTAAGCGTCGCGTAAATCAGCGTGCGCATCAATTTGAAGAATCCCAAACTCCTCGTATGTTTCGTTTAAAGCCTCCATTAATCCGAGTGGGGTAGAGTGCTCACCACCTAGCACAGCTGGGATTTTTCCTTGCTTCAATAAATCAAGGCATCGTTCTTTTAAATTGCTTCTCAATGCTTGATGTGCTGAATTAATTTCATCTAAAACGGGTTGGTATTTCAATAAGGCTTTTTCTTCGCCGTTTGACTCCAAATACTGAATGTATTCCAATCCTTGCTCACAGCAATGCGCATTGATTTCCTTCCATTCTTGCGAAATGGGTGACATGTACACTTTCGTATCGTATGCACGATCCAAATCTGGATGAAAAAAATCAAGTTGCGTCGATGCTTCTAAAATGGCTTCAGGTCCATTGCTCGTTCCTTTTCCGTAAGAAGCTGTTGCATCCCAAGGAATGGGTACAATCACAATAGTTGCTTCCGCTTCCGTATAGGGGAATCCAAAAATATTTCCATTGGCGATTCCTACGCCGTTCGGATCAAATTCACTCATTTTATCTGCTTAAAAAAATCAACTGCTTTACGAACGGAGCCGTGTTCCAATAAAAGCGTTTGTGCTTCCGGCATGGATACTCCTGTTTCTTCTGCGACCATGCGTGCGCCACGATCGACTAATTTGTGGTTGCTTAATTGCATGTCCACCATTTTATTTCCTTTGACTCTTCCTAGTTTAATCATCAAACTAGTGGAGATCATGTTCAAGACTAATTTTTGTGCGGTTCCAGATTTCATGCGCGTACTTCCAGTAACGAATTCTGGTCCAACAACAGGTGCAATTGGAAAATCAACTGCTGCAGCAAGAGGAGAGTCAGGATTACAGGAAATTCCTGCGGTCAATAGTCCCTGTTCCTTCGCCTTTTCGATTCCTCCCAGGACATAAGGTGTGCTGCCGCTTGCTGCGATGCCAACAACGGTGTCTAATTCTGTTATGGCGTATTGCTCTAAATCAATCCATGCTTGACTTCGGTCATCTTCGGCGAATTCGACTGCTTTACGGATTGCTGAGTCACCTCCAGCAATGAGTCCGACGACAATTCCATGGTCGATGCCAAAGGTTGGTGGACACTCACTCGCATCGACGATTCCCAAGCGTCCGCTTGTTCCAGCGCCAATGTAGAATAATCTCCCACCTTGGGACATTCGTTCGCTACATGCGTTCACGAAGGCTTCAATGGCTGGAATTTCTTTCTCAACGGAAAGCGCAACGGTTTGATCTTCCCGGTTAATGTTTTGTAGTAAGTCCAACGTGGACATTTTATCCAAGTCTTGGTAATGAGAGCTCGATTCGGTTACTTTCTTCATTTTAGTGCAAATAAGCTTTTGAATCCGTTTCATTCAAATCAACTTCGACATGATTTTTTAATGTAGTGGATAGTCCGAGTCCAGCGAAATCTGTTTTGATTGGATAACGACGGTGTTGACGATCTACCAAAGCAACGGTTTTAATCGCTTTTGTCGCTTGCTCTAAAAACTTCATCAGTGCATACTGCATGGTTTTCCCAGAATTGATGACATCATCTACTAGAATAATGAATCCTTTTTTCAATTCCTTTTCATCAATGGATAATTGAATCGCTTCGCTCCATGGCTCATCTTTGTTTACTGTGATTTCAAAACAAATGACTTCGATGTCGCTATTGTCGCGAATTATTTCAGCTAATTTTTTGGAAATAATACTTCCGTTTCCAGCAATCCCACCAATGAAAATACGTTCTTCTTCGAAACAATTTTCCATAAGCTGGTGTCCGATTCGGATGATTTTTTGTTCGATTTGCTGGTGATTCAGGATGATTTGCATAAAGAAATTGAATTATGAATCAAAGTTAATAAACAAACGACTAGTTCGAAGTATCAGGCAAAAAAAATCCCGACATAGCCGGGATTCAAGATAAGGGTAAGTGAACTTAAAGTTTGATTACTTTTTGACACGTTCCGTTGATGTTTACAAAGTAGATTCCTGCTGGAAGTGCTTCAATATTTATAGTGTCGTTGGTTGTTGATTGAATCAATGTTCCATTCATGTCAGTTAAAATAAGCACTGCATGCTCATCTTTACCTTGGATGTTAATCATTCCGTTACTTGGATTTGGTGTAACGGTAAAATCAGCGGTGTTTTGAGTTGTTACTCCCGCTGCTGATCGAATATCAAAAACGATTGTTCCAGGAGCAACACCAGTAGCAAATTGATGGATTTCTGTATTCGAAGCATCATAAATAAAAACAGTTCCCGTTGAAAAGAAATCAGTTGATGATGCATAAAGATTTCCGCTAATAGGTTCTTGAGCTAATTCATAGAAATTCATGTTTATTCCGTTCACTGGACCGATGTTATTCATTCCATTGATATCGAAATGGTTTAGGCTCGATTCTGAAGAGATTTGGTAAGTGATTTTATCGTCACGCAATGCGGAAGTTCCACATCCAGCAATGGCATTTGCGATGTTAACTGTAGAAGGGGTTGACGTAGCCAATTCAAATTTAGAGATGGATGTTCCTGTCCAATCTTTGTTGTTGACCGTGTAAAGTGCTGATCCATATTTGATGAGGTTGTCAGGATTTTTTCCGTCTGGACCTAAATCCACTTCGTTTCCGTAGCTGAGATTCGATAAATTCAATTGTCCGATGATTCCTTTTTCATTCCCCCACTCGTAAGCATTGTTCACAACTAGGTAGGCTGTCGTTCCGTCGATTACGATGTTTTGAGTCGCCCATTTAGGACCGTTAACCGTATCGAATGCTTGAATCAATTGTAAATCTGTAACGTTGTAAACGTGCAAGTAAGAATCGTATGTAGTCAAATATTCACCACGTGTTGCAACTAATTTATCTTGATAGACAGCAAGGTTACGCACACCAGGACAAGAAACGCTCGCCACTTCTTGATGTGTATTCAAGTCCATTTTAAAGATTTTTGAATCCGCTGCTACGTAATAGAAATTCCCCTCAATCACTAGATCAGAGGCGAATCGCATGTTTTCCAGGGTATCAACTACTTGGTATTGTTGTGATATAGGATTATAGCTTCCAATCGTTACCGGTTCTAGAATGACACCGGTTTGATAATCAAAATAACCTTCATTCACCACCAAGACTTGGTGTAATTGATTTTGTGCAAAGCTCCAAGTGCTTGCAAATAAACTTAATGTAATCAATGCCTTTTTCATTCGTTCTGTTTTTTTGAATGTGAAACAATAAAAAACTAGAAGAAGAAAAAAGTAGGAAAAGCTAGGGTACAAAACACCCTTGGCGAGTCCGACCTTTATCTGAAGTCTTCTCTCTGCTCATGGGCAAGTCTTCTGGCTCATGTCCCTTTCAATTCGTCTTCCCAATTTCTCAGTGACTAAATGAATTGCATTTTAGACATTTACAGCTGCAGATACAGCTCCGGATTTTAACCGGATTCCTTATTAATCTCGAAATCGAGAACCTATGGACGATGCAAATTTAATAAATTAAATGGTAAATCAGACAATTAGATAGTTCATTCAGTTGATTGATGAAGATTAGTTTAAAAACTTTATATAATTAATTGAAACAATAAAAAAAATAGTATATTCGTTAAAATTTTAAACTAAATAACTATGGAAAACAACAATGAAAAAATGAATGTAATGGGACTAGTTGGGATGATTTTAGGAATTCTAGCGGCAATCCTTTCTTTTGTACCTTGCCTAGGTGCTTATGCGATATTCCCAGGTGTGATTGGTCTGATTTTTAGCATATTAGGCTTGAAAAAAGTGAAAAAAGGTATGGCAATTGCTGGATTGGTTTGTTCACTCGTTGGAGTAGGAATTGCATCTTGGCAGTGGTATGTTTTAAACGAAGCAGCGAATGAGTTGAAGGATATAGATACTACAGAGCTACAAAGAGAATTAGACAGTATGTAATATTTAAACTAATCATATTGAGGAATTTACTCATGAAAAAGATCCACCTAGGTGGGTCTTTTTTTATTTTCAATCTAGTTTTCTCTATCCTTTGTGGGATAGTTTTGTTGTATTTAATCTACCTTCAATTTCATGAAGGTTCCGAAGGTATCCAATGCATCTACAAAGCGAAGTTCGGTAAAGAATGTCCGACGTGTGGATTCACAAGATCATTCGTCGATTACCTGAATTTTCAATTTGAATCCGGTATAAATAGAAATAAAGCATCATTTTATTATTTTTTATTTTCAGTCTATTTTTCCATCTCTCGATTGGCATGGGTATTTTATACATTTTATTTTCAAAAATCGGTGGTATCATTTAACGTCTTGAGAATTGATATCGCTTTACTGATTGTTTCATTTATTTTAGTCAACTCCTATATTTATATCTCGTAAGATTCAAAAAATAAATTAGAATATTAAATTATTTGAGCTATCTTTGCACCCGTATTGACCAAGGGTGTCAATCTACATAATAATCATTTACATAAATATTAGCATGTATTTAAATTCAGAAAAGAAAAAAGAGATCTTCGCTCAACATGGTGGATCTGAAGTAAACACTGGTTCTACAGAAGGACAAGTGGCATTATTTACTTACCGTATCAGTCACTTAACAGAGCATTTGAAAAAGAACCGTAAAGACTTCGGAACACAACGTTCACTTCAACTTTTAGTTGGTAAACGTCGTAGTCTTTTGGATTATTTGAAAAGA
>CANHMH010000084.1 GCA_947461635.1 Flavobacteriales bacterium
CAATTGTGTTTAAACCGCTTTCTAATTCCTTTACAACCTGACGTTTAAATGCCTCACTGTAGATTTGTGGGGGATTTGACTTTTTGACATTTTCCTTTTTATTTGACATATAATTGAATTTATAGTCAACTTTTTCTAGGACGAGACAGACATAAAAATAGCCCTGACAATTTTGTCAGGGCTATTTTTTGTTGGTATATTTTTAGTAACGGTAATGTTCCGCTTTAAATGGACCTTCAACTGCTACACCAATGTATTCAGCTTGATCAGTGCTCAATGTCTCTAGTTCTACACCGATTTTTGCAAGGTGTAAACGAGCAACTTTTTCATCTAAATGTTTTGGAAGCATGTAAACATCGTTTTCATATTTATCTGAATGCAACCAGATTTCCAATTGAGCCAATGTTTGGTTTGTAAATGAATTCGACATGACAAATGATGGGTGACCTGTTGCACAACCAAGATTTACTAAACGTCCTTCAGCAAGTATAATAATGTCCTTACCATTGATGTTGTATAAATCTACTTGTGGTTTGATTTCGATTTTTGAAGCTCCATGATTGTTGTTCAACCAAGCCATATCGATTTCGTTATCGAAGTGTCCGATGTTACAAACAATTGCTTTGTCTTTCATGTTCTCGAAATGACGACCAACAACGATGTTTTTGTTTCCAGTTGTTGTTACGATGATGTCACCTAAATGAACCACTGAATCCAAACGTTTCACTTCGAAACCATCCATTGCTGCTTGTAACGCACAAATTGGATCGATTTCCGTCACGATAACGCGAGCTCCAGCACCTTTCAATGATGCAGCAGAACCTTTTCCAACATCTCCGTAACCACATACAACAGCAACTTTTCCAGCCATCATTGTATCTGTTGCACGACGAATAGAATCCACTAAAGACTCTTTACATCCGTATTTGTTATCGAATTTTGATTTTGTTACTGAATCATTTACATTGATTGCAGGCATTACCAACGTTCCGTTTTTCACACGCTCGTATAAACGGTGAACACCAGTCGTAGTTTCTTCGGATAATCCTTTGATATCTTTTGTTAATTCAGGGAAACGATCGAAAACCATATTTGTTAAGTCTCCACCGTCATCCAAAATCATATTTAATGGTTTTCCTTCTTCAAAAGCGAATAACGTTTGTTCGATACACCAATCAAATTCTTCTTCGTTCATTCCTTTCCATGCGAAAACTGGAATTCCAGCAGCAGCAATAGCAGCAGCAGCATGATCTTGCGTAGAGAAGATGTTACATGATGACCAAGTAACCTCAGCTCCTAATTCTACCAATGTTTCAATTAGAACAGCTGTCTGAATTGTCATGTGAAGACAACCAGCAACTCTCGCGCCAGCTAATGGTTTTGTTGTTCCGTATTCTTCACGAAGCGCCATTAGACCAGGCATTTCTGCTTCAGCCAATCTGATTTCTTTTCTTCCCCATTCAGCTAAGCTGATGTCTTTTACTTTATAAGCCATACTTATTTTATCTATTTATTTTATTTAATCGGTTGCAAATTTACTACTTAAATGTGTAAACGTAAAAGGATACAATAATAATCCTAATTCATTTTCTGACGAATCAATTTTTCCAATCCATTGACAAATAATGGATGCGTATTCGAACTTGGTACTAATTGTACTTTTTCACCACCAAATTCCTCGAAAATCTCTTGGTATTCTTCTCCAATTTCAATTAAGGTTTCTAGGCAGTCAGCTACAAATGCAGGGCTAAAAACCAAAAGTTTTTTCGCGCCTTTTTTCCCCCATTCTTCCACGACTTTATCGGAGAAAGGTGTCAACCATTTTTTATCTAGTCTTGATTGAAAGCAAACCGTGTATTGGTCGTGTGTTAAGCCGATTTTTTCAGCAATCAGTCTTGTTGTCGCAAATGCTGTGGCTTTATAGCAGAATTTATTTCGCTCATTTAATTCTGTTTCACACGGTTCATCTGCACACAAGTCTGTTCCTTCGTATACTTTATCCACTTGTCTTTCCGGTAATCCGTGGTACGAAAATAACACATGATCGTACTCTTTTAAGTTGAATTGTTTCGTGTTCTCTACAATCGAATCAATGTATCCTTCGTTGTCCCAAAACTGACTGATGATTTTAATTTCAGGAATAACCCACCATTTACGAATGATATTCATCGCTTTTTCTACGGCAGAACCTGTTGAAGCACTTGCGTACTGAGGAAACAATGGAAGAATTATAATTTCGTCGTAATTCGCTTGATGCATGCGTTCAAGTACACTGTCCATAGATGGGTTTTGGTAACGCATCGCCATTTCTACAGTAACATGCTCATTTTGAAAGGCATTTTGCAACATTTGTTGAACCTTAAGTGTGTGTGTCTTCAACGGTGAAACACCACCCCCTAATTTCCAAAGTTCTTTGTAAATCTTGGCTGATTTTGGCGCTCTGAATGGAACAATAATACCGTTTACTAAGATTTTACGCGCAATCCAAGGGATGTCGATGACACGTGGGTCATTTAAAAATTCCGTTAAATAACGTCTAACGTCACTTGTTTTTGGACTGTCTGGCGTTCCCAATTGAAGCAATAAGACTCCCGTTTTTTTCATATACTGATTGTGTGTGATAATTTAACAACGTTTTTAAACGCTTGTTCAAAATTACACACATTTCCTGGCTTGACGATGTGCAATAGACATTTCATCTTAACTTTGTTGCATGAATCCAAAGGAATATTTACTAAGCACAAGTCCTGAAAACTTTGAGGAACGAGCCTTGGCATTATTTCAACATCAATATGAACATGTCCCCGTGTATCGATCCTATGTGGATTTAGTTAAAAGGGCACATCCAAAATCTTTGAGTGATATTCCTTTTCTACCCATTTCTTTTTTCAAAACGGCACGAATTGTCGATCAAGAAGAGGAGAAAATCGATCTGCATTTTCAAAGCAGTGGTACTGGGAATTCGGGAAGAAGTCAACATTTTGTGCGAGATAAACAGTGGTACGATGACTCCTTTTTATTAGGTTTCACTCATTTCTTTGGCCCAGTTCAGGATTATGTGGTGTTGGCATTGCTACCAAACTATGTTGATCAAGGTGATTCTTCGTTGGTGTATATGGTGAATTCTTTGATTCATCTGTCTGGGCAAGCACTTTCTGGATTCTTATTAAATGAACCTAAATCTCTTGTTGAGCGTTATCAAGCGGCTATTTCAGAAGGTAAAAAAGTAATCATCTTTGGTGTTTCTTACGCTTTACTAGATTTAGCTGAATTAAACATTGATCTGTCTCAAGCAATCATCATAGAAACGGGAGGGATGAAAGGGAGACGCAAGGAATTAACGAAAGTGGAGTTACATACAGAATTAGTTAGGGGGCTTGGTGTGGATCATGTTCATTCTGAGTATGGAATGACAGAATTACTTTCCCAAGGTTATTCATTGAAAGACGGCAAATTTCAAGTCGTTCCGTGGATGAAAATACTTATTCGCGATCCCTACGATCCATTTACGCTTTTTCCCACCGAACGAAGCGGTGGAATCAATGTCATCGATTTAGCAAATCAACATAGTTGTGCGTTTATACAAACACAAGATTTAGGTCGAATGGTGGATAACGGATTTTTTTTAGAGGGTCGCTTTGATGAAGCAGATATCCGTGGTTGTAATCTTCTCGTTGAGCAGTAACTATTTTTAATATCTTTGACTACAAATGACACCACAAACCATTCTTATTTTAGCCATCATTGGAGTATTCGCAGGAATTCTTAGTGGATTCGTGGGTGTTGGAGGAGGTGTGATTATCGTTCCTGCTCTGGTGTTCTTTCTTGGAATATCACAACATACAGCTCAGGGGACAAGTCTTTTTGTTTTATCGATGCCCGTCGTGCTTTTTGCAGTGATTAACTACTGGAAATCTGGAAATGTCGAATGGAAATATGGACTTGTGATTGCAGCGACATTTTTAATCGGTGCATACGTTGGATCGAAATTATCCTTAAAACTTTCACCAGGAATGGTCAAGTTGATTTTTGGGATATTTTTAGCCTACGTTTCATTTCGTTTGATCTTATCTGGTTATTCATCTATTTCATCCAATGAATCCTGACAAACTGAAGTTATCCGTATCGGAACTTTTTGATGAGGTTCGTTCATGGCGTGAGCACATGCACCGTCATCCAGAACCGTCATTTCAAGAAAAAAAAACCATGCTTTTTGTTTCTGAAATCTTATCCCGTTATGGGATTGAGCATGAAACGAATGTCGCAGAAACAGGCGTTGTTGCATGGATCGGTGCTGATCATCATACGAAGGATCAGAATTGCATCGGATTACGTGCAGACCTCGATGCTTTACCGATACAAGAAGAAAATGATGTTCCATATAAATCCGAAGTGGATGGGTGGATGCATGCCTGCGGACATGATGTTCATACCTCCATCTTATTAGGTTCAGCAGTTATTTTACAGGCAAATCGCAACGACTTACCACACCCCATAAAATTAATTTTTCAACCTGGTGAAGAAATGAATCCAGGTGGAGCAAGCTTGATGATGAAAGCCGGTGTGTTGCAACATCCAAGCGTAGAAAAAATGTATGCCCTACACGTGTTTCCAGAAATGGAGGTGGGAAATATTGGTTTGCGTCCGGGATTGTACATGGCATCAAGTGATGAGTTGCATGTTGGAATTAAAGGTGTTGGTGGACACGGAGCATTGCCTGAAAAGTGTGTTAATCCAATTGAAATGGGAGCGCTTTGGATGAGTCGTGTGAAAACACGTTTTATCGAGGAGTGTCCGGAAGCTGTTCCGCATGTGTTAACATTTGGACGTTTTGAAGCACTTGGATCAACGAATGTCATTCCATCCGAAGCACAGATTAAAGGTACTTTTCGCACGATGGATGAGATTTGGAGAGCGAAGGCGTATACGATATTAGAAGATGAAGCAAATGTTGTTTCGATGCTTTTTGGTGGTCAAATCGATTTACAGATCTCCAAAGGATATCCATTCTTGAAAAACGATGAAGTTCTTACTTCCCAATTAAAGTCACTTTTCGAATCCGTATTTAGTGAAGAACAAATTCATCACCTAGATTTACGCATGACCGCAGAGGACTTCGCCTTTTATAGTCAAGAAATCCCCGTTTGTTTTTTTCGATTAGGCGTTGGAAATAAGGAACAAGGAATTACTTATGCTGTTCATCATCCACGGTTTAACATTGATTCCGATGCCTTGAAAATGGGTATGATAGCCATGTGTAGTATTGCTTTTAACAAATGAAGAAAATCGCATACATATTCACTGTATTGATATTTATGCTGTCATCATGTAACAAGCAGAAGGCACAACTGAAACGTATTGATGGAAATTGGCGCGTTGAGTTGGCACGCATTTCCATTGGAGAAGGTTTTACGTTTTATGATAGTTTACCCGTTGGTCAGATCAGCATTTCTTCAGATCTGGGTAAAATAAACGGGAGATTAGATTTTGATTACAGCGAATTTGGTCTAAGTCAAGTTCAAGATTCCTTTGTGACAAAAAACGCCACGTTTACATTGAATGAAAAAGGAGATCGAATGAAAGTTTTTCGCGAATATGACACCATTGACATGCGCATATTACTCTCCTCAAAAGAAAGTTTAGAATTGGAATATTACGATTATCAACAGTATCGATTGCGTCGTTTTGCTTTACGCAGGGATTAAAGAAATCCTAGCTCTAATTTTGCCTCCTCGCTCATCATGTCTTTGTCCCAAGGTGGATCGAAAACAATGTTCACTTTTGCGGTTGAAACACCTTCCACGGAAGCAACTTTATCTTCCACTTCTTTTGGTAAACTTTCTGCCACAGGGCAATTAGGAGAGGTGAGTGTCATATCGATAAAAACCTGTCCGTCATCTTCGATTTTCACTTCGTAAATTAATCCAAGCTCAAAAATATCTACAGGTATTTCTGGGTCATAGATTGTTTTCATCATAGACACAATGCGGTCCTCTAAATCATTCATGATGCTGAAATGTGTTTAATTGCTTCTAATTTTAATCGTTTCACCATACCAAGTAATCCATTCGCACGGGTAGGGGAAAGGTGTTCTTGTAATCCAATTTTTGAAATGAAAAACAGATCCGCTGTGGCAATTGATTTTGGTTCTTCACCATCCAATACACGGATTAACAAGCCAATAATTCCTTTGGTGATAATGGCGTCTGAATCGGCTGTAAAATGCATTTTTCCATCCCTGAAATTCGAATCGAGCCAAACACGAGATTGACAACCTTCAATCAGGCGGTCTTCCGTTTTGTTTGTCTCAGTGATTTTAGGTAAATCTTTACCTAGGTCAATGATGTATTCATATTTTTCCATCCAATCATCGAACACCTCGAATTCTTGAATGATTTCTTCTTGTTTTTCTATTAAGTTCATCTTATTTCAACATGCTTAAACTGCGTTCAACTGCTTCGACGAATGTATCAATTTCCTGTTTCGTATTGTAAAACGCAAAAGAGGCGCGAACTGTTCCCGGAATTCCGTAAAAATCCATTAGAGGTTGCGTACAATGATGTCCAGTTCGAACAGCAATTCCTTGTTTGTCTAGTAAGGTTCCAATGTCAAATGGATGAATTCCTTTCACGGAAAAAGAAACTACAGAAGTTTTATTTTTTGCTTCCCCAATAATTTGCAATCCTTCAAAAGTGTCTAGCATGTCTTCTGCATATTTTGCTAATTCACGTTCATGACGTTCAGCTGCTTCCATGTCAATGGTTTCGAGGAACTCAAAGGCCTTTCCTAAACAAATTCCACCAGCAATATGTGGTGTTCCCGCTTCAAATTTAAACGGAAGTTCGTTGTATGTTGTGCGTTCAAACGTAACGCGAGCAATCATGTCTCCTCCACCTTGATAAGGTGGCATACGGTATAGAATATCTTCTTTTCCATAAAGCACGCCAATGCCAGTTGGACCAAATACTTTGTGGCTTGAAAAAACGTAGAAATCACAATCCAATTCTTTCACATTGATGTGCATGTGTTGAATGCTTTGCGCACCGTCGATGAGTACTTTTGCTCCAACAGCGTGTGCTTTTTGAATGATTTCTTTTACAGGGTTAATAGTCCCTAGTGTATTGGAAATATGGGTAATGGAAACGAGTTTTGTTTTTTTCGAAAGAAGTTGATCAAACTCATCCATGATCAGTTCACCACGTTGGTTGATTGGGACAACTTTCAATACACAGCCTTGACGTTCACACAACATTTGCCACGGTACAATGTTGGAATGGTGTTCCATAGCTGAAATCAAGATTTCATCTCCTGCCGATAAAGTTGATCCAAAAGAAAAAGCAACCAGGTTAATGCTGTCTGTTGTTCCTTTGGTGAAGATGATTTCTTCGGATTTTCTTGCACCTAGGTAACGCTGTATGCGCTGTCTCGCCGCTTCGTAGTCCGTAGTTGCGCGTTGACTTAAATAGTGAACACCACGGTGAATATTTGCATTTTCTTTGGAATAGAAGAGGTTAATGGCGTCTAATACCAATTTAGGTTTCTGTGACGTAGCACCGTTGTCGAAATAAATGAGATTCTTCCCATAAACTTGCTGACGAAGGGCCGGAAATTCTTCTCGAATTTCACGTACATTAAATGGTTTTTGTTCCAAGTTGCTCATATTCGTACAAAGGTACGAATTCCCTTATTTTGAATAGTTCTAAAGAAGGATAATTTGTCAGATTATTTTGCTTTCAATGAAATGTATGGAATCAAGACTTCTTCTAATGAAATTCCTCCGTGTTGAAAAGTGTTTCCATAGTAATTCACGAAGTGATTGTAATTGTTTGGATAGACAAAGAAATCTTGTTCTCTCGCAAAAACAAATTCCGCCGATAATTTCAGTTTTGGCAAGAAAGCTTCACTCGGATTCTTTACAGAAAACACTTCTTTTGCGTCATAGGTTAATCCGCGTCCAGCCTTGTAGCGTAAATTGGAATTAGTATTTCTTTCACCAACAATTCGAACTGGTTTGTTGACCTTGATTGTTCCGTGATCTGTCGTTACAATGAGGCGGATTCCAGCATCTGCAATTTTCTTGATGATTTCCAATAATGGAGAGTGCTCGAGCCAAGAAACGGTGATGGATCTATATGCTGACTCATTATCCGCTAATTCGCGAATAACTTCCATTTCTGTTCGAGCATGAGATAACATATCAACGAAATTGTATACGATGAAATTCACATCATTGTCTTTCCAAGTATGAAAAGAATCACCTAGTTTCTTTCCAGCTTCAACGTTGGTAATTTTATTGTAGCTCCATTTTACGTTTTTCCCTAAACGTTTAAGTTGCGCGTCAAGGAAGTCCTTTTCGTGCATATTTTTCCCCCCTTCATCCTCTTCATTTTTCCATAACGTAGGAAAACGCTTTTCAATTTCAGATGGAAGTAAACCTGCAAAAAAGGCATTTCGGGCATAATGTGTTGCTGTAGGTAGGATTGAAAAAACGATCTCTTCTTCTTCCTTGGAGAAATAACGCGATAAGATCGGTTCGATCATCTTCCATTGGTCGAATCTCAAATTGTCGATAACGAGAACGACAGTTTTCTCTTTTCCAATGAATGGTGCGATTTTATCTTTCACTAAAGTATGAATCATCTGTGGAGCGTCTTCCGTTCCATTTACCCAATCCAGGTAGTTGTCTTCTATGAAATCGCAAAAAAGTTTATTTGCTTCTTTTTTTTGCATTTCGAAAATTTCGCGCATTCCGGAATCTTCGATATTGTCTAATTCAAGTTCCCAATAAACAAGTTTCGCATAGAATTCTTTCCATTCTCCGGCATCCATGCGACCCATCAATTGCATACCAAGTTGTCGGAATTCTTGCTGGTAATTTGAATTGGTTTTTTGACTCACTAATTTAGATAAGTCAAGGTTTTTCTTAATGCTGAGAAGGATTTGATTGGGATTTACCGGTTTAATTAAGTAATCCGCAATCTTGCTCCCTATGGCTTCTTCCATGATGTGTTCTTCTTCACTTTTCGTAATCATCACGATGGGAACAAGCGGTTTTTGTTCTTTGATTTGGAATAAGGTTTCGAGTCCAGTCAAGCCAGGCATATTTTCATCCAAGAAAATAATATCATATTGATTTAATAGTGCTTTCTCGATGGCATCTTGTCCATTCGTTACGGGATCGACGCTATAACCTTTTGCTTCTAGAAACAAAATGTGTGGTTTCAATAATTCAATTTCATCGTCCGCCCAAAGAATTTTTCCCTGCATATGCCTTATTTTTAATAGTTTTGAATGAATTTAATTAAAGGTACTCAATTGCAACCGAATCAACATCGAAACAACAAGAAGAAAATTATTAACGACCCAGTCTATGGTTTTATTACAATTCCAGACGAAATAATTTTCGATATTTTGGAACATCCTCA
>CANHMH010000085.1 GCA_947461635.1 Flavobacteriales bacterium
AATTTGCTGCAAGTGAGCAAAAAGCTTTCAAAACAGGTGTTTTAGGATTGAATGAAATGGAAACAATCGCATTGAATGTTTACCCTAATCCAGCTTCTGGTTTATTGAATGTTTCTTTCGAAGCAAACAATGCTGATTTCGTAATCACATTAACAGACCTTCAAGGACGTGTTATTTCTTCTAAAGAAATGGCTAACTTGAACGGTACGCAATTGGTTACTTTCTCAACTGAAAACGTAGCTTCTGGAAGTTACATCGTTACTGTTGCTTCTAACGGTACAAAAACAACTAAAAACGTAGTGGTTAGATAATCACTCTCACGATTTGGAAACGCCCTCATTGAGGGCGTTTTTTTTTGACTATACTTTATGTTTATTCCTTTTCAAGATGGTCATTCAATTGAATTGCCAGCGAAATTTACCTTTCCATTCTATTATTCTCCGCATCCTATTGCGCTGGAAGCAGTAAGACTCTTGCAATTACGCTTGAACACGGAGGATTTCCATCATGATTTTGGAATTAATCGTATCCAACGAAAGGGAGCCATTGGCAAGATGTTTGGAGTGCTCGTTGTAGAAAATCAAGCAGGTCAATTAGGGTACATAGCCGCATTCTCAGGTAAATTAGGAAATTCAAACCACCACGAGGGATTTGTTCCTCCCGTATATGATTTACTAGATCCAACCGGGTTTTTTAGAAAGGAAGAAATTGAAGTCAATGACTTGACATTGGAATTAAATCGCTTCGAGCAAAACGGTTTTTATTTGCAGCTCAAAAGCCAAGTAGAAACATACCGCAAAGACTTTTTATTGTGGATCCAAGAGGAAAAAGCACTTTTAAAGGCACACAAAAAAAACAGACAAGTAAAAAGAGATGCTGCCAATCAAGGTGATCTTATAACCTATCATCTGCTGCTAGAGGAATTAAAAGAAGAGAGTATTCATCAGCAAATTCAATTTAAACAGGAACACTATGCAAAAAAGGAAGTGCTAAATCAATTGGAAGATTCTTTACAGCAGTTAGAAAATCAAATAACAGCATTGAGAGATAAGAGAGCCACTATGTCGGCTGATATTCAACGTCGGATATTTCAATCGTATACGTTTTTGAATTCAACACAAGAAACAAAAAGTTTACTAGACATTTTTAAAGAAACACCTTTTAAAACTCCACCGGCTGGAGCAGGTGAATGTGCTGCCCCTAAATTGTTGCAATACGCTTTTTTAAAGCAACTCAAACCAATAGCTTTGGCTGAATTTTGGTGGGGAATGTCTCCAGATTCTGAAGTGAAAATCCACCAGGAATTTTATCCAGCTTGCCGAGGTAAATGTGAGCCCATACTTTCACATATGTTGAAAGGAATTGATATGGACGTCAATCCGATGAGTATTAATCCTGCAGAAGGGAAAGAACTTCCAATTATTTACGAGGATGATTCTTTACTGGTGGTCAATAAACCAGCAGAATTTTTATCGGTTCCGGGTAAAACAATTATGGATTCTGTACAAACAAGAATTCATCATAAATATCCTTTGGCAACAGGACCTCTATTGGTACATCGATTAGATATGTCAACTTCGGGAATCATCCTCATTGCTAAAAAGAAGGACATCCATGAATCCTTGCAGAAACAATTTCTAAAACGCACTGTTGAGAAACGATATGTTGCCCTACTACAAGGTTATGTGAAGTCAACTCAAGGTGAAATACAACTGCCACTTCGCGTAGACTTAGAAGACCGTCCTAGACAATTAGTTTGTTATGAACACGGAAAGCACGCCTTGACTAAATATGAGGTCTTAGAGTGCACGAAAGGCTACACAAGGGTTTATTTCTATCCTCATACCGGACGAACGCATCAATTGCGTGTCCATGCTGCTCATGCAAATGGTTTAAACGCTCCAATCATAGGAGATGATTTGTATGGACAGAAATCTGATCGCTTGTACTTACATGCCGAGTACTTGAGTTTTTGGCACCCAATTACGAAGGAACGCATGGAAATAAGGTGTCCAGCACCGTTTTAATTAGTGTGCTCGTTCAACCCAATCACCGTGTTCTTTAATCAAGTCAATTAACGAATCAACTGCTTCTTCTGCGGCTACATTTTTACGGACAACCGTTTTTTCTTTGTATAGATTGATTTTACCTGGACCAGTTCCAACGTATCCGTAATCGGCATCCGCCATTTCTCCAGGTCCATTTACAATACAACCCATGATGCCAATTTTTATTCCTTTGAGATGAGAAGTGCGTTCACGGATTTTAGCAGTAGTTTCTTGTAAATCAAATAAGGTGCGTCCACAAGACGGACAAGAAATGTACTCCGTTTTGGAAATACGCGTTCGAGTGGCTTGAAGAATTCCAAATGCGGTCGAATTAATTAAGGTATTCGGTTGATTTGCCTTTATCCAAACTCCGTCACCGTAACCATCGATGAACAAGGATCCCGCATCACTAGAAACATTTAACTGGAATTTCTCCCCATCTTCTTCCTTTGAATCGATTTGAATGATCACAGGAGCATCCATCATTTTATCAGCTAACTGACTGAAAAAAGCCCGGAACAATTGTGTTTTATTATCAAATGTTGTAGAGACAATTAGGGTCAATTTCGTATAATCAGCGAGCATGCTTGGAATTTCTTCTTCTGCGGTCAATGACAAAAATCCAGCTTGTTCTTTAGGTAATTCGCCTAATTGATCGACTGTGAGTAATGGATAGAATCCAACACGCGCTGAATAATGCTCTTTCCAGGAATTGAAATCACAAATCACACCTAATGTTCCCGGCACTTCAAAGTTTAAGGAATTTGAACCAATATATACGTAGTCAGCAGCTAAATCTTGTAGGTTCCATTTATCTAATGCAACAGAATAATTATACCCAAATCCATAGAAATTAGCAGGAACAAGTTCGTTTTTATCGGACATATCTGCGATCACAACAGGCACATGTTTGCCACCAATATTGTGAATTTCACGACTGATTCTTCGTGAATATTCAAAAGGATTATGGGCCAGTTTAGAAGTATCGATTGCTAGGGGATAAACGGATTGACGTTGGTATTTTTCCGCCAATTTGCGTGCGACAGGAATTTCGAATTCTGGTTCTTCTGTTAAGGAGACGCGTATTGTGTCTCCGATTCCATCTTCCAATAGAGCCCCGATTCCAACGGCTGATTTAATGCGTCCATCTTCACCATCACCAGCTTCCGTTACACCTAAATGCAAGGGATAGCAACGTCCATTCTGCAACATGCGATGCACTAATAAGCGGTATGCTTGTACCATTACGAGTGTGTTGCTCGCTTTCATTGAAATGACGAGTTCATGGTAATCGTTCTTCTCACAAATACGAATGAATTCCATGGCGGATTCCACCATTCCTTCTGGGGTATCGCCATAACGACTTAAAATACGGTCTGATAGTGAGCCATGGTTTGTCCCAATGCGCATCGCGGTTCCATGTTCTTTACACAACAGTACAAGTGGAGTGAATTTGGATTCAATTCGCAAAAGTTCGGCTTGATAACTTTCGTCCGTATAGTCGAGTTCTTCAAACTTCTTTTTATCTGCATAATTACCGGGGTTTACACGCACTTTTTCAATCAATTTCGCCGCAATTTCTGCGGCATTTGGTGTAAAGTGAATATCTGCAACTAAGGGAACATGGTAACCAAGTTCCGCTAGTCTAGTATGAATGACACCTAAATTCTCCGCTTCATTTTTACTCGGTGCAGTTAAACGAACCAATTCACATCCTGCTTCAATCATTCGAATACTTTGCGCAACAGATCCTTCTGTATCCATTGTGTCTGTTGTCGTCATGGACTGCAGTCGAAGTGGATTTTCCCCACCCAATGTTAATTGACCTATGCGTACTTCCATCGTTGGAAGTCGTTTTCGGTTAAATGGATCAATGCAATAAGTTGAATTCATGAATGGGATGTGTAAGTAAGCATAACAAAAGTACGGATAGTTTGTTTTTTAAATCGGGATTTTGGTGTGATATTTGTTTCGTCGAAAATTAAAAAGATCAATGAGTGTTTTAAAAGGACTTTTACCCATATTCATTTTGTTTTTATTCATGTCCTGTGAACATGATCAAAAGAAATCCTCACCGACAAAGGTTCAGCCGAAAGCACTGATTCATCCGAAACCTAAAGCCCCAAAGTCCAAAAAGACGGATAAGCAAACGCGACGAATCATACCACCAGAAATCCTTCCTGAGCCAATTGGTCCATTTGATCCAGATCCATATCCGGGACTGCTTCCGTATGATCCGGGAGAACCACCTGTCGTGTGTCCAACAGTAGATCCAGTAGTGATAAAATCGGATACTATTTATGATTTTCCTGCGTACTTACCGGATTTTCCCGGTGGCCAACAAGCATTAATTAATTACCTCCAAACAAATTTAGTTTATCCCGAAGACGCAAAAGAGCTGGGAATTGAAGGCAAAGTATATGTGAGCTTCGTTGTTTTTGAGGACGGAAGCATTCAACAAGTAACCATTCTTCGCGGTATTAACGGAAATAATTCTTGTGAAAAGGAAGTGCTTCGTCTGATTAAACGTATGCCAAATTGGATTCCAGGTAAAGATAATGTAGGAAATGTGTTAAAGGCACGAGTAAAAATACCTGTTGTTTTCAACTTGGATTAGTCAATGGCTGGCAACTCTAGACGGAAGGATGTTCCTTTGTTAACGTTGGATTCAAAAGAAATAATTCCTCCATGTTTTTCTACGATTTGTTTCACCAAGGATAGTCCGATGCCACTTCCCGAAGACTTCGTTGTGAAATGCGGAGTGAAAATACGTTCTGCCTCTTTGCTTGAAATGCCACAGCCATTATCGATGACTTCTACAAAACATTTATGATCGACAACGGAAATGCTGATGCGTATTTTCCCCTGATCGATTCCACTTAATGCCTGTTGTGCATTTTGTAGCAAATTAACCATCACCTGTGTCCATAAATTACGGTCAACATTCACGAAAACAGCTTGAGTTGGTTTGTCAAACTGAAAGGCGATTTGTCCTTCATTTTCGTATAAATGCACTACCTTTTCTATCAATTCGATCATGTTTTCTCGTTGGAAGATAGGTTCGGGCATTTTAGCGAAATCCGAGAATTCGTTGGCAATTCGAGCTAAGCCATCAATCTGTTCAATGATCGAATGAAGGACATGGTTCAATTGTTTTTCCCCTTCTTCCTTCTTTGAATCGTAACTTCTTAACAAATGCTGAATACTTAACTTCATCGGTGTTAACGGATTCTTGATTTCATGTGCAATTTGCTGTGCCATTTCACGCCATGCGGATTCTCGCTCGGTTGAAGCTAATTTTTGCGCGGTAATTTTGAGTTCGTCTAATTTGTCGTTATAGGCTTGAACAATCGCGCCAATTTCATCCTTTTGTTGGTATTTGATGTGCTTGTTCTCTTTTCCAAATTGGATGTTAGCCATGTGTTTTTTCAAGATGATCAAAGGCTCAATTAACCAATTTGAAACCATAAGTCCGATAATGACAGAAAGTGCAAGTAATAAGATGAACACATTGATGATCGAGGTCACAAAAGTTTCTATTTGATTCTCATATTCTTGTTGCTGGCCAAAATGTTGAAGGTTGACATAGCCAATTTCCTTGCGTTTTTCATTGTATATCGGCAAATAAGAAGAGATAAAGGATAATTTACCAATATCTTCCGAATGCGAAAAAGAGCTTTTGTTTTTCGCTTGTAGCTCTGTTAATGCGACAGGATTCATTTGCTCACTGATGAGTCCAAGATCAAAAATCTTTGGCCTTGAGCTCGCTACAAGTAGTCCTCTGTGATCATAAACATTTAAGTCCGTGTGAAAAATAGACGATATTTTACGGAGGTTATTTTGTAAAAACTGTCTGTCATTTACCACATTCAAAGAAGTATTCTTTGCCACTTTTGATCTTAATTCTTCTTGAATAGAGCTTAATTTGTCTTGGATATTTGAACGGGTAAATTCTTCATATTGTTTTCCAACAAAAATCCCGCTACCCACACCATATAAGAGTAAAGAAAGGACTAACACTAAAATAAATGCGATTTGAATTTTAAAGGCAAAGGACAAGTTTACACCCGTCATTACTGCTTTTCCATTGATCAAGTAAATCATAATCATCAGCACGCCCCAAAATGAAAAGATATATGCGAATGAGGTAACGTAATCAAACCAACTTTTAGACATACTAGAGATAATGATGGCATTTTGCATTGAATTTTTGTAAAAGTAATGGTGAAATCCATCACGCATAAACGTTCCTTCAATCTTGTGAGTGGGTAAAAGGGAAAATATAGAAACGGGATAATTAAATGCGCCTGATTGATGGATCAATTGCCCTTCAGCATATTTAGCAATAGAGTACTCTTCTAAATCCCGAATGACATTGGCTTGGTCTGAAATCAACAACCTTGGAAAACCTATTTCTTCTGGTATTCTCTTGGACTTCAGTCGAATGGACAGAAAAACAAAGCCTTCTTCAATTTTAATTTTCTGTAGAATGATGTAGCTTAGTCCTTCTTCTTCATGCGGCATGAAATAAATGGATGGATCAATATCGGAGCATTTTCCATGTAATGAAATCAATTCATTTAGTTGCTGATAGGCATCTTGGTCTTTCGAGAAAAAGGAAACACCTTTATCGTTAAACACATCAAGCGATAAGTCGTATCCGTCCCAAACCCCATGAAAATATCTTTTTTCAAGGATTGCATTTAAGTTTCCTACTTCAATTACAGAAAATTCATCTGAATAAAATTGGCGGAAGATGCGATCTGATACAAGTTTTTCACGTAATTCTGAATACTCTATTTCTAAATTTACATCCCTTTCTGTTGCAATCTTTTTAGCATAAATAGCTCTGTTTTCTAGGTCTTTCTGTTCGTTTTTTTGAATTAACTCATGGACAAAAACGAACGAAAATAGACATAACAAAAGCAATTGGAAGGAGAATTGCTGCATAGATTCCTTTCTTCTGAAAAAAAGAAGATTGACAAAAATGACAATAAACGGAAAGATTAAGGTAAAATAAGAAAAGTCAGTTGGTCCTCCGAAAATCAAATACACAAAAACCACCACTACTGACCCAATTAATACAAACAACCCATTCAGTTTTTGTTGATCAAGTCCTTCAATCATGCCAAAAAGCATTTTTTGAAAAGAGAGAAAGGTTAAGCCGATAACACCAAAGAAAACAAATGAATTGCTATTTAAATCAAAAAATTGAAAGAAATTAACAGGAATGCTTGAATGCAACACGACCATTTTGATTAAGTAGGCAATGGTCATCCATACACCATAAATAGAACAGTATTGTATCCAGGTGAAATAGGATTTTTTCGTTACTTGAAATGCTTTGAAAATACTTAAAAATCCAAAGGAAATAAATACACTATTGATACAAAAATCTAAGAAACTTGGAAACCATTCGTTATAGGCAAAAAGTTCGGCTGAGTGAAAAGAGCCATGTTTAAAAATCTGATTTAGGGGTAACTCAAACAGAAGGATCCGAGAAATTAATAAAGCAAGAACAAACAACCACCGACCTACTTTACTTGACTCTATTCGTTTATAAATCCCATATAGCAAACTAATTAGACCGACTAAAAACAAGGGTAAAATATACCAGGCTGTTGGTTCGGCTGGTGTTTCATTCGGAATGATTGAAAAACAGAACTGCTTGTCGGCATTATAGATTGGCATGCCACGACTCATGTCTAGTGAAATACTAAATTTTGTTTTACCAAAAAGTGGATGAGGACGTGAATCTATAAATTCATTCGAATAAGAATATTCTTGGGCAATACAAAAAGAGGCACAACATAAATAATCCCCCTCTTTAAAAACTTCTCCATAATACCACCCGTTTTGGAGTTGAATGAGACCTCTGCTCGGAAATTGAATCGTTGAAAAATTGGAAACGGGTACTTTATTGGTATTCCATTTTACTAAACGATCATTTTTATAAATGTGAATTTGACAGTTTTCTTTTCGTGGAATGGCTCCGAAACCTTTGTAGTAGTGTAAAACACTGGGTGCAGCTTTTTTGATTTTTTGTTCTTGCTGAAAAAAGATATCTTGAATCTTTTTTTGTGGTAACGAACCTTCTTTTTGCAGGGCTAAATTTTCAAAGAATAGGACACAAAACGCACTAATTGCAAGTATGAAGTACTTGTAATTCATGGTTATGTGCATCCATTTTCTCATGTTTGCAGCTCCATTTTTGTTAAGCTAGAAAGCTTATGGAATAATTGAATAAAATCTTCATCCGCATGTTGGTCATTTCTGAAGACAAAATGGGCTTGATTTATGTAAGGTTCAATAAAATTTTGGTAGCAAGGCATTACGTGATTGTCCCACTGATAGATGATTTCAGATCGTTTGTACCCACGTGTTTCTTGATCTCTGTATATGCGTCGATCTAGTTGTGTTTGATGATCCACATCGACAAAAATACTGAAGTCGAGTTTTTCGAATACTTTTTCATAATGAAATAAAAACAATCCTTCCACAATGACTACTTCACTTGGTTGAATCGTTAATAAAACGTTTTTGTTTGGGGGTGCATTGAAAAAATATTCCTTTACTTCGATCGGATTTCCAGAAACAAGTTCGTGTAAATCAGCTTCTAATTTGCGTTGATCTAAGGCTCCAGGCAAATCAAAATTAACCTTTCCGTTTTGATCAATCGCTTGCATTTCAATCGGATGATAGTAATTATCCATTGAAAATACGGAAGGAGTAACTCCTCCGAAAGATTCCGACAATCTTCTCAGTAATGTGGTTTTTCCTGCACCACTTCCTCCACAAATTCCAACAACAAAAGGTTTCTTTTTCATACTCTTTCTCTGGACAAATATACAACTTGTCCCGTTGGTTTTTATCTTCAATTCATTTGTAAATGAAAGAAAAATCGTAACTTTCCTCTCACTATTTCAACTCTTATGAAAAAATTACCCTTCTTACTTTTATTCTTGGTTTGCACAGCATCCCTGAATGCCCAAATGAAAATCGGCACCAAAGCATCGATGTTGGATGATCAATTGCAAAGCACAAAAGGAGAAACCACCTCCCTAAATGATTCCAAAAAAGAAAATGGTTTATTGGTGATTTTTTCTTGTAACACTTGTCCATTTGTAGTTGGAACGGAGGATTTCCCCGGTTGGGAACGTCAATACAATGCACTTTACGATTTGGCAGATAGTTTACAAATTGGTATGCTCTTGGTGAACTCCAATGAAGCAAAGCGTCAAGGTGCTGATTCCTATGAAGAGATGTTCAAACATTCGGAAGAACAACAGTATAAAATGGCTTATATCGTAGATGTGAATTCTACGATGGCCAATATTTTTGGCGCTAAAACTACTCCTCATGTGTTTTTGTTAAAT
>CANHMH010000086.1 GCA_947461635.1 Flavobacteriales bacterium
CGTTTCCGTCAGGACTTCTGCTAGTGGTGCCTCCAGGAATCGAACCAGGGACACAAGGATTTTCAGTCCTTTGCTCTACCAACTGAGCTAAGGCACCAGCTATTGGTGGGGCAAATTTAACACTTTTTTTTATTTCTAATCAAAAAGTCGGGTAAATTTCTTTGAAAGCTCGTTAACTTTGTATCATGCGCGATGAAACAACTGCCTATTTATTGGATGCCGGTAATACCCACGTGAAACTTGGCACTGTGAATAACGGCGTGATTTCAAGTGTTAAACGCTTCGATTTGAACTCCTTTCCTTGGAAAGAACTAAATGGTAACATTCCCATCGTGATTTCGTCTGTGCTTGCAGATGAATGGAAAAAACCACTTGAAGATTTTTTTCGAAACAGGAACTACATCAATGCACGCATGAATTTGCCTTTTACAATGGACTACTTGACACCCGAAACACTGGGAATCGACCGCTTGTGTAACATGGCAGCCGTGGCAAATAGAAATCCAACGAAAGCAAAATTGGTTGTTGATTTGGGAACCTGCATCAAATGTGACTTCATGAGCTCCTCGCAAACCTATGAAGGTGGGTCCATCTCTCCCGGTTTAGAGATGCGAGCGAAATCACTGCAAACATTCACCGCAAAACTTCCGCTAATTCCTGTTCATTCAACAGCGAAACTTATTGGAAAAAACACCAAAGAATCCATCGAAAGCGGGGTATTCAACGGATGGAAAGCGGAAATCACTCAAATGATTCAACATTACCAAACAAAATTCCCTGATTTAGATGTTTACCTCACTGGAGGAGACGCACGATATTTTGATTTCGAGCAAAAAAGTAACATCTTTGTACTCGAACATTTAACCCTAGAAGGAATTCTAGAAATTTACCGTCTGAATGAAGATTCTCTTTAATTTCCTTATCCTTTTTGTTTTCTCACAATCCTGGTCGCAATCCACTACGAATCAACCTGCTTCCTACTACGGACTTGGAGAAAGTTCTGCTCAAAATCACGGAATATTCGATGCCTTAGGGAAAAATACCATTAACGTGTTTGACTCAACCATCTTAAATTTTTATAATCCAGCGACGTATAATACACTCAGTACCGGAAACACACTTTACTCTTACGGAATTCAAGCAAGAATTTCTAATTATTCCGAACAAACAAAAACACAAATTGGATTTGCTGGTATGATTGACCACATTGCCATTGGTGTGAGAATCAAAAAAAACATGGGTCTTGCTTTCGGATTAAAACCATATTCAGCAAGAGGCTACCAAATTACCGACAAAATTTTCACCGGATTTGATTCATTGGAATACACTTACAAAGGAACCGGGGCGATTCAGGATTTATTTCTAGGCTATTCATACGGGATCGTCTATCGTCCTAAAACGAAACTTTCAATCGGTGCAAATGCTTCGTATTTATTTGGAACCTTAACGAATGAGCGACAAGCAAAATTAATTGCTTCCGGGTCAAATCAAGGTGGACTCAATATCAATTCACTGATTATTCGTTCGTTTCATTACGAATTAGGTGCCTATTTCCAACAACAAATTGGCAAAAAACAAGGCGTCAGCTTGAGCGCAGTTTACCTGCCAAATCAAACCATAACTGGAGATTACCAAGATGAATTTTACACCGCAACGAATATTAATTCTAGTGCTACCTACGATACTATCGCATTCAGTAGAAGCCAAATTAGTTTATTGAACTCATCCACGCTGCAGCTAGGACTAAACTATAGTATAGCATTTCCTAATTGGAAGCGTCAGACGAGAGAATTACATCCAAAATTGAGTCTGATGGCATCCCTTTATCAATTCGGTGCCCTTAAACACGATGCACAAGATTTAATTCCTGACTTTGGTATGACCAATTTTCAACGTCTTTCCTTTGGGGCTCAATTTAATCCAGAATCTCGTTTGATGGAGAATATTTCCACCTTGAAAGGACTGGAGAAAATGACCTATCGAATTGGATACTACACACAATCACTTCCCTACACAACCAACGCCATTCAATACCAAGAATCTGCCGTGAGTTTTGGTTTGGGACTTCCAATTATGGCTCAAATGTCCGCGTCTTCTGTTAACTTCAGTGTGAGCGCAGGGACACGTTCGAGTAATCAAAGTTTCGGAATACAAGAGAAATTTCTTTCCGTAAATCTTGGATTCATCCTTGCACCTTCCAATTTTGACAAGTGGTTCAGACAACGAAAATTGGATTAATCAGCTTGTTTAGTCTTTTTCTGATAGGAATTTCTTCCTGTGAAAATGATTTAGATGCAATTGAGCGCATTAGTTTTGATGCGCATTCTCCAGATGAAACAACAAAAAATCTCAAAATGATATATGCTGACGATGGGTATGCACGCGTAGAGATTTTTGCAGCATTAGCCGAAACATTTCGTGGCAAAGAAGAAATCACAAAGATAAAGGACAGTTTGAAAGTTCATTTTTTCAATGAAAAAGGAGAAATCGTTTCAAAATTGACTGCACTCTATGGCGAAATTAACAATACGAAAGGAACACTAATGGTAAGGGATTCCGTGAGACTCTACAACTATGAGAAGAAACAAACGCTCGAAACAGAAGCCCTTTATTGGAACCAAAAAGACAGCATGATTTATTCGAAATCAGCGGTGAAAGTTCGCTCACCCAAAGGCACATTATTTGGACAGGGCATCCGAACTAAACAGGACTTTAGTAAATATGAAATAATTAAACCGGTTGGGAAATTCCAACTAGAAAATGAATTAGAATTTTAATCACATGAACCTATACAACACCATCATGAGCTACTTCTGGTTAGCAGTAGCAAGCGTTTCTTTCGTAACAGTAACATACTTATGCTTTACGGAGGGATTTGATAAATATGCATCCAATTATGTTTTCGCGATTATTGCATTAGCAACCTTCTTTGTGAAACGATGGATGATGAAACGCGTTGGAAACCACCAACAATTCTTAAAGGATAAATCCAACGAAAAAGAAGCTTAATCTTCTTCATTTTGTAACAAAAAAGAAAAAACCGAGTCTTAACTCAGTATGAAATTATTCGCTCTCCTTTTATTCGTCTTACTCGCCAATGGACTTTCTGCCCAGAATTTTGTCCGAGGAAAAATTGTGGATGAACGAAAAGTACCCATACCATTTGCAGATATTTACGTAAAAAATACAGCAGATCAGCGCACCGTTGCAAACGTTGAGGGGGCCTATGAACTTTCTTTGATGCCAGGAGAGTATTTCCTCGTGATTTCAGCATTGGGCTTTCAAGATCGAGAAACGTATGTTTCGATTAGCAATAATGATCTCCAACGCGACATTCAATTATTTCCCGAAAAAGAGCAAGACTACAAAGAGATTGTGATCAATACCAAAAAAGGAAATATCGGAAGAGAAATCATGCTCGAAGTTGTCAAGCGAAGGGAACAAATGAATCCTTGGAATTACCCACATGCCGTAGATGTTTATATCAAAGCAACTGAGCAAAAGGACATCAAAGAGAAAGAACAAAAAGAAAAAAAAGAAAACGATCAAAAAAAAGAAAAGGTTCAAAAAAAAGAAAAAAAGAAAAAAGAACACAAAGAAGAGTCCGAAGACGAAACAAATGACGCGGATCCACTTGAGGCAAGCCTACCAAAAGCACCAGCCTGGGTAGACAACATGAACCTACTCGAGGTACAATTGAAACGGAATTATGCGCCAGGAAATAAAGTCAAAGAAATACGAAATGCGTATACCTTACACGGGACCGATCAATCCCTTTATTACACAACAACGGTTAAATCAAATTTCAACTTTTTTGAAAACTTATTGCATTTAGATGACCTACATCAAACACCCGTAAGTTCTCCCATTTCCGTTCCCGGGATTCTCTCCTACAAATACAAATTGGAAGAAACCTATATCGAAAACGGCCAGACCATTTGCAAAATAAAAATCATTCCTAGAAACATCGCTACTACAACATTGGAAGGATACATTTATGTCATTGATTCCTTGTTTCTCATTCAGAAACTTCAATTAACGATGAACAAAGGTAATTTATTGATTTATGACCATTTTGAAATAAATCAAACCTTTTCCATTGTGGGTGATACCATGTGTGTCCTTGAAAAGCAAGTGTTAAATTATGGTGTGAAATACAAGAACGAAACATCTGCTTGTCAAACATCTGCACTGTTCACCAATTATAATTTCGATCCGGAATTCAGTAAGAAATTCTTTAATACCGAATTAGCAGTTACGACACAGGAAGCATACGAACGTGACACAAACTACTGGTCCAATACGCGTCAAACAGGACTTAGTCCGGAGGAACAACGCTTTATCATCATCAAAGACAGTATTCGTGATTTCTACAATCGGAAGGAGTACCTTGACTCCGTTGATAAGGTATTCAATAAAATTACAGCTTTGAAAATCCTTTGGTTTGGTGTGGAACACCGAAATCGCGAACAAAAAACACAGTGGTCACTTGGTTCTGTTGCGACATTCATTCAACCTATTGGAATCGGTGGGCCAAGGGTGACTCCAAGTTTTGATTATTTTAAAAAATGGAAGAACGAACACACACTGGAAAGTTATACGCGCGTTTCTTATGGCTTTTTAAACAAAGATGTGAAAGGTAGTACTTGGTGGCGTTACCGTTTTGACCCTTTTCATTTTGGTTTTGTCCGATTTTCAATCAACCACGATTTCGATGTCGTACGCGGTTATGATGCCATCACCCAAATATACAAACGCGACAATTTCATCGAAGCGACTAAAATGACCTTGTCAGTAGACTATGAACTTTTTAATGGATTTTACGCCTACTCTTCTATCGGATTTTCGGAACGAAGAAGCCTAAAGGATTTTAAATTTCTGAGCACGATTGACGACATCATCCCAAACAATAATCCAACAGACTTCAAACCCTATCAGACAATGATTGGCTATTTAGGATTCAGTTATACCCCAAAGCAAAAGTTCATGCGCGAACCGTATAGAAAGGTCGTATTGGGATCAACCTGGCCCACTTTTAGTGTAAATTACGAAAGAGGAATCCCAAAATTATTTGGAAGTGATGTCGACCATGAATATTTGCAGGTTGATGTCATGCAATCCTTTAAAATATCGACCTTAGGAACGATGAATTACCGCGTTTCGGCAGGGAAATTTCTCAGTGCAAGACAATTGTTCGATCCAGATTACAAATACCAACGTAGAAGTGACCCCATTTGGTTTTCAAATCCACTGTATTCCTTCCAAGGACTTGATACAACCTTACCAACAATTGACTACGTTTTTCAAGTGCACGTTGTACACCACGATAATGGCGCGATCTTAAATAAGATTCCTTATTTCAAGAAAACGCGCATTGGGTTAGTTGCAGGTGTTGGAGCAATGTATGTCAAAGAATACGATTGGCAACATTACGAAGTTCTTGGTGGACTTGAGCGAAACTTTAAAATGAAAAGAAGAAGACTTAGGGTCGGGATTTATGGCATTCTTTCCGATGGGAATAACATTAAACCAACATTTGACTGGAAAATTTCCTTCGCCTTACTTGATGACCGCAACATGAAATGGAATTTCTAATCTGCTGATTCCGTGGTTTCCTCTGATTCCTTTTTCTTTGGAAAATAAGCTTTCTGTCTAATTAAAATCAAGATGACACCTGTTGAAATACTAGCATCGGCTACATTCCAAATGGCAGGAAAAATTTGCTCCCCTCCAACAAACGGCATCCATTTCGGCCAATTGACATTGAACTGAAACATATCCACAACACTTCCAAGCATAAACCCTTGATGTCGGAGTTCCACTGGATATTTAAAACCGTAATCGGTGCATATTCCTTTAATTCCTGAGCCTGAAAGTTGGTTAAATGAATCACATGGATTTAAAGTGAAAAAGTAATCGTAAAACATGGAGTCAATCAGATTTCCCGTTGCTCCAGCTAAAATTAATCCGAAAACCAAGAGGAATTCCAATGAAGCTCCTTTTCTTGCTTGCTTCACCAAATAATAAACAATGAATCCGATGGCAATCATCCGAAAAATACTCAAGGCAAGTTTGTGCCAAATTCCAGAACCGAAAGTTGTCCCGAAGGCCATTCCTGGATTTTCGATGTAATGTAAGACAAACCAATCTCCGAATAAAGCCTTTGTTTGACCAGGCTCGAAACTCGATTTAATGTAGATTTTCATGAGTTGATCTACAATCAACAGAGCGGAAACCAATAAAAAAACGTACAACAGCTTTTTACGCACTATTTTTGGGCGTTTTTAGCATCAATACTCATGGTCGCATGCGGAACTAAGCGAAGTCTTTCCTTTGGAATCAAGGTTCCATTCACACGGCAAATTCCATAAGTCTTGTTTTCAATGCGCATTAACGCAGCCTGTAAACTTTGAATGAATTTTTCTTGGCGAGCAGCTAACTGAGCGACTTCCTCTCTTGAAAGTGTTTCAGATCCATCTTCCATCATATTGAATGTTCTACCCGTGTCATCAGTACCATGGTCATCGTTGTGAGACAATGAACCCACTAAAAGGGAATAATCAATTTTTGCTTCTGTTAATTTATTTAGAATCAATTCTTTGAACTCTTCGAGTTCAGCATCTGAAAACTTATTTCTTTCTTTAGTCATACTGGTATTCTTTCAAAGTAATTTCTCGTTTGAGAAGGAAAGCAAATATATCATTTTTACCGAAAATCAAAAACCAAAAAGGAATTAATTTATCGTTAATTGAGTCATTTTGAACAATTGTGCCGAGTTATTCACAATAGTACAAAGTGCCCGCAAGAAAAAAGTACCTTCGTTGCATGATTCGACTGTTTCTAGACAACCGAACAGCGGTTTTATTGCTTCTGCCATTTATCATTGGCCTTTATGTTGTTGGAGATATGCTTGCAGTGGAACATCATATTTCAAATCGAACTGACGGACTTTTTTTCAATACTACCACAACGAGTAACTTCTGGAGTTACTTTGGCCAGTCTTTTTTGATCCTTGTGAACGCGGTGCTTCTAAATGCCGTTTTTAACAATTATGAATTCCTTGACAAAAATACCTACATCATAAGCCTTATATATGTTGTTTTAACGCCAATGTTTGTTCCATTAAATCAATTCAGTCCTGTTTTAATCGCACATTTTTTTTTCATTGCCTCGCTCGGAGTTCTTTTTCAGTTAAAACAAAATATTGATGGGAAAATGACCATTTTTAATGCGGCGTTGTTATTGAGCATCGCCATTATTTTCCTTCCCTACCTGATTATCTTGATACCCGTCATGTTAATGATGATCGTGATCAATCGCTCATTTAATTTACGAGAATTCTTTATCTGCATTATAGGAATTGGGGTTCCTTTCATCTATTACTTTAGTTATTTATACCTCACTGATCAATTTGTTTTCAACTGGAAACTTCCTTCCTTTCAAATGCATAATTACCGTTCTGCACTTCACCTCTATCCGATTGTGATAATCTATATCGGTTTATTAATTATTAGTTTACTAAGCCTAAGCGCGCGCATGCTAAAATCATCATTGCGACTAAAAAAACAAATTCAAATGCTTAGTTTAGTATTTACCTTACTCTTTTTGTTAGGGTGCGCCGATTTCTATTTTTCAGGTTCATTGTTCTATTTTTCTCTTGCCATTATTCCATTAACTTATTTTCTCACCTATGCGTTTTTAAGTAAACGTTCAGGAATTCCAGCAAATATTTTTTTCTACATAGCCTTGCTCTACTCATTTGTGAAATTTTTCCTCAACTTCACACAGCTTTGAGCAGTATAAATGATTAATTTTGAACGATAATTTAAGATAAAATGAAATTTGGAGTTGTAACGTTTCCAGGATCAAATTGCGATCAAGACATGATCTATGTTTTGAGTGACTTACTGGGTCAACAAGTAGAGAATTTGTGGCACAAGGATACCGATTTAAAAAAGGTGGATATGGTCATTATACCCGGAGGATTTTCATACGGAGATTACCTGCGTTCAGGTGCTATCGCGAAATTCTCACCGATCATGTCGGAAGTAATTCAACACGCGAATAAAGGTGGATATGTAATGGGGATATGTAATGGATTCCAAATTCTTACTGAAGCTGGATTATTAGAAGGTGCATTGCTTCACAACAATACACAGAAATTCATTTGTAAAAATGTTTTCTTGAAACCTGCTAGTTCAAGCGCAGCCCCAAGTATGGACATGAACCAAAATCAGGCATACAAAATTCCTATTGCTCACGGGGAAGGAAGATTCTTTGCGAGTGAAGATACACTGAAGTCGATTCAAGACAATGACCAAGTTCTTTTTCATTATTGTGATGAAAATGCTGCGATTACGGATGTAGCAAATCCAAATGGTTCTGTTCACTCTATTGCAGGTATTTCCAATAAAAACAAAAATGTTTTCGGTATGATGCCTCACCCTGAAAGAGCTGCTGATCAGAACCTTGGCAATGTGGATGGACTTTCATTGTTTCAATCGATTTTAACTCATTGTTCATGAAAGTACTCTTACTAGGGTCCGGTGGAAGAGAACATGCACTCGCATGGAAAATTGCACAAAGCTCCATTTTAGATGAACTTTTCATCGCTCCAGGTAATGCTGGAACAAAAAAACATGGTAAAAATGTTGATTTGTCTCCAACTGATTTCGATGCAATCAAAGAATTTGTTATTTCCCAGCAAATTGACATGGTCATTGTTGGACCAGAAGAACCACTGGTTAACGGAATATACGATTACTTTCAAGCGGATGAACAACTAAAAAAAGTTGGCATCATTGGTCCTAGTAAATTTGGTGCGCAACTAGAAGGAAGTAAAGATTTCGCTAAAGCATTCATGGCTAGACACGCCATTCCAACAGCGAAATACGGAACGTTTACAGCAGAAACGATTTCTCAAGGAATTGCATTCTTACAAGCAATGAAAGGACCGTATGTGTTGAAAGCAGACGGACTTGCAGCAGGAAAAGGTGTGTTGATTCTTTCAGATCTTGAGGAGGCAAAATACGAACTGAAAAGCATGTTGCTCGATGAAAAATTCGGAGCAGCAAGTAGCAAGGTCGTGATCGAACAATTTCTTGACGGAATCGAACTATCTGTTTTTGTATTAACCGATGGAGAATCATTCAAACTTCTGCCCGAAGCCAAGGATTACAAACGCATCGGTGAAGGCGATACCGGACTAAACACAGGTGGTATGGGTGCTATTTCCCCGGTTCCTTTTGCGGACGCTAGCTTTATGGATAAAGTTCATAATCGCATTATCGTTCCAACCATTAAAGGTTTAAAAACGGAGAACATTACCTACAAAGGATTTGTGTTCTTTGGACTAATCAGTGTGAAAGGCGATCCATATGTGATTGAATACAACTGTCGTATGGGTGACCCGGAGA
>CANHMH010000087.1 GCA_947461635.1 Flavobacteriales bacterium
TAAAGTGATTTCCATTAAATGGTAACGATCACCGGATGCCAACATGCGGTAGGATAGTATCGCTTCTTTTGAACCTGTTACACTTGAATTTACAGGATAACTTTTATTTTGAGACTCATTCTTTTTTAAGTGATGAACCAGGCGTCCATTTGGTTTTTCAGGTGCCGTTTCCACAATCGCCCAATAGATTTTATTGGTTTCTTTGTCCCTGAATTGTGCATTTAAGCGTTCCAAGGCTTTGCTTGTGCGTGCAAAAACCAATGCACCACTTGTTGGACGATCCAAGCGATGAACCACACCACAAAAAACATTTCCTGGTTTTTGGTATTTTTCTTTCAAATACGCTTTGATTTCATCGGGCATTGTTTGATCACCCGTCTTATCTCCTTGAACAATCTCGGATGCCATTTTATTGATCACAATCACATGATTATCCTCGTGAAGTATGCGCTCTGAAATCATTCGGAAAGTAAATCTTTTTTAGAATCTTCTTCAAATGAATTGTTTCTGAACGCAGCAAATGCTGTAAAAATCAAAAAGAAAAATATGGTTAAAACCAACCACAAGGGAAACTTACCTATTCCCTCTCCATTTGCGTAAGAATGCAGTCCGACCAACATGAAGTTTACTCCGAAGAAGGTAAATAAGATGGCTGAATATCCCCAAAAGGACATGACATTGAATAAGAATTTCCCGTTTAATTTCGGAATGAAACGCAAGTGAAGGATGACAGCGTAAACAAGCACGGACACAAGTGCCCACGTTTCTTTTGGATCCCAGCCCCAATAACGTCCCCAAGATTCATTGGCCCAAATTCCGCCAAGGAAAGTTCCAATGGTCAACATGAAGAGTCCAATGGTCATGGTCATTTCAGAAACATACGTTAATTCATTGATATTGATGGTGACAATTTCTTTGTTTTTCTCATTGCGCACCACATAAAGAATCAAGTTCAGTAATCCTAAAATTGCTGCTAATCCAAGGAAGCCATAGCTTCCAGTAATGATTGCTACGTGAATTTTTAACCAATACGATTTCAATACTGGTACAAGCGGCGTAATTTCAGGATCGAAAAGACTTAATTCCGTCACAAAAATCATTAAAGAAGCAAGTATAGCCGTTCCAGCGAGGATAACAATGTTTTTTCGTGTGAAGCTAAATCCAGCAATCATGGTTACCCAAGCGATGAATACCACTGCTTCGTAACCGTTACTCCAAGGAGCGTGGCCAGAAATCACCCAACGCATTCCGAGTCCGGCAGCGAGGTAAAGGAATGTCACAATCAATAAACCAATAATGATGCGATTGCTCCATTTTTGAATTTTCGAAAAACGCGATGTTGCCGATTTAAAAATCCCAATAAAGGAAACAATCAAGAGCAAGAATCCAAGTGATAATAACAGTTGGTAGGAGTGTTTGAAGATCTCCATTTTATTGTAAGAAATTTCAATGCTCACGGCAGATGCCGTTGGTACGACATCCGCACTTACTTTGCGTTGGTGTGCTTTAACTTTTTTGAGGACACTTTCGGCTTTACTAAAATTGTGTTTTTTCGCTCCTTCATCCAAAAGTGAAATGTAGCTCAAAACTTGTAATGAAGCCGCTGTATCGACTTGAAATGGAATATACCAAGTATGATTCGCATCGCCTTTTTTAGGGACAACACGTAAGTATTTCCACATGATGACACCCTGAATTACTTCGAATTTCTCATTTAATTTAATGAGTTTTTTGTCGAATTCATTTTGTTGTGATTGCGAACGTTGGTGCGCAATTTTATATTTTTTTAACCACTTAAATTCTTGTGTTTTTTCATCCACAAGGTCCATGACACTTGCATATTCACCTAACTTCAATGGAGCACGTAAATTACTAGGGACCTGTACAATTTTTTGATTGATCCAGTATTGAGGATACATCTGAATACTCATAATGGTTTGCACCGCATTGTATTCTTTGTAGTGATTAGAACGATTTATTTTACGTAGTAATTGATCACATAAGGTATGCATTGGTGAGATGCGTCCTTCGTAGTCTTGAACTAAAAGTGAAGCAAGTTTTTCCGAATGTTCTTTGGAGATCACTCGGAATATTTTCGCTGCTGGATTTGCTCCATGTGCGTGATCTTGTGCGTATGAAACCGGTTGAAATAAAAGAAGTCCAATTATTAAACTTAATGCCTTTAAGCTTGCGCGTTTTGCTTTCAACTTCTTCATTTTATCATTTAATTCTCGGAATCGTCCAACGGGTGCAAACAAGGACATCAGCATGCCGATACTCATCAGGAGGTATCCGAAATACGTAATGTTGGTCCCCCACCAATCGTGGTTCACACTTAATATTGTTCCTTCTTCGTTTTCAGGTGTTGAAGGCTTGTCCAATTCGTAAGAAGATTGGAAGAATCGATATCCATCGTAATCCATGACATTGTTCATGAAAACCTTTCGGTCCATTTTAACCTTTCTTTTTGAATCAATTAATGTTAATTCACTTGAGAAAGAGGAAGGTGATTCACTTCCAGGATATTTATCCAGTTTAAAATCGTTACAAAATACTTGAAAGCCAACTGGTTTTCGAATGGAACCGTACTCAAGTTGGTACATAATGTTGTTCATGGCAAAACGAACCGGTGTTGGAATTGCCCCCATTCCACCTTCAATTTGAATGACCTTACTTGCTTTCCCATCGCTCACACGAACAGTTAAATAGTCGGAACCCACATTTTTTTTACCAGATGGCATGAGCACTTTTTTCGCATGTGGAATCGCACGCTTAAAGACAAATTGCTTATCTCCGCAATGATATAACGTTGTTGTTTTGAATTCAACCCATGTGTTTAATGGAACATTTGTAAACAGCGAGTCCGGAACATTTGCGCCACTTTGACGCGCTTTTCTCATTTCTGACATTGGCAAATAAGTCAATGGAACGGCCGTTTTGATTTGTAAACTATCTCCTTTTTTTCGAACCTGCATTCCTGGTGATTTTGGTTCAGGACCAAAAGATAGTGGAACCATTCCCACCATGAAAAAGTCATTTTCCACAAGATAATTTGAGGTCATTCCATCTGTGATTAACTCCAATGATGTTTCTTTAAACAATTGACGAACGACCAAAGAGTCAATCATCTTTGATTGAAAGTTCACATAACTCACATCAATCGTTTTCTTCATAAAATCTGTTGAATAGGTGAAATCATTGTCAGTAATTTCTGATAAATAACATGTGTGCGCCTCTGTTTTTGTTTTGCCAGTTGCCAAATCTTGCATGTGCACAAGTACATGAGGTACAGCCGTGTAGATGAAATCAGAGGATGTACCCTCTTTAATAACCATTTGTCCTTCGAAACTCACGTAGCGCGTTATTGCCGCACCAAAAATGATCACTAAAAAAGACAAGTGAAACAACAATGTCGCAATTTTTTCACGTTTAAACATCTTGTATTTAAAGATGTTAGAAATTAAATTCAGGGATAGGTAAACAAGGAGTATTTCAAACCAAGTGGCATTGTAAATAATAATTTTTGCACTTTGTATACCGTAGATAGATTCAATGAATGTTGCGGCACCAATTCCAACTAGAAATAATAATAATCCAATGGTCATCAAGCGCATCGAAAAAAGGGAAGCAAGCAATTTATTCAGCATATGCAAAAATTTACTGCAAAAATACGACTTGTGCGTTTGATTCTTGATAGGAAAGAAGTATTCTTGTGAAATTAATTCATCATTCGAATAAAATGAAGCCTTTTATCCAATTAATTATCGTTTTTCTCCTTCAAGTAGCGTCGATTAGTGCTCAAAAAGAGCGTGTTGTTTCTTTGGTGAAGATGGATCAAAATGTTTCCAAGGGAACGTTGGATAGTTATCAATTCCCATTTAAGGACACAACCAACAGGAACGTGTTGATTTGGTTGCCATCCAATTACAATCCACAAGTGACATACGCCACCATTTACATGCACGACGGACAAATGCTTTTTGATGCGACAACAACTTGGAACAAAAAAGAATGGAGAGTCGATGAAACCGCCGATAGTTTGATTTCTAATGGAATTACACGTCCATTTATTGTGGTTGGAATCTACAATGATCCACCGAATCGATATGCTGAATTTTTCCCAGAGCAAACGTTCAAATATATGGATACTTCGTATGTCAGTAAATTGAAGAAAACCCTTTGGAATGGCGAATTGCGTGCGGATTATTACCTGGAATGGATGACTAAAGAACTAATTCCGTTTGTAGAGTCTACTTACAATGTCAGTCATAAAAGTGCGGACCGATTTTTAATGGGTTCCAGTATGGGTGGATTAATTTCACTTTACGGATTAACTCAAAAGCCGAAGTCATTCGGAGGGGCAGCATGTTTATCCATACATACGCCGATGATCAATTTTCAAATGACGGGAGATGATGCCATGAGTCAATTGGTACTCCCCTTCAATACCTATTTGAGTAAAAAACTACCATCACCGAAAAGGGTAAAAATTTATATTGATCGAGGAACAGAAACCTTGGATGCGAATTATGGCCCTTATCACGACGTTTTATTAAACACACTTCAGTCATGTGGATATCAAAAAGGACCGAATTTTTTACCACTTGTTTGGGATTTGACCGGTCACGATGAAGTGTCTTGGGCAAATCGTTTGGCAGTCCCATTGAAATTCTTGTTGATAAAAGACAAGTAGGAAAATCAGTGCGTCCAAACATTTTTTTAAATTTGTCAAAGGTCCCGTGCGGATTAAGTAAAGAAAGGAATGAAGACCATATTAATATTAGGAGCAGGAATGTCTGCATCCTCACTCATCAGATACTTGTTAGCTCATTCAGAAGCAGAGAATTGGCATGTAAAAATCGTGGATCAAAACATTGATTTAGTAAAGAAGAAAATCAATGGACATCCAAATGCAGAAGCACTTTCGTTCAACGCCTTAGATTCGAAAGAACGCAAGCCAGCGATTGCACATGCGGATTTAGTTATTTCAATGTTACCTGCGATTTACCACGTAGAAGTTGCGAAAGATTGCATCGAAGTTAGAACGGATTTAATTACCCCATCCTATATTTCTGCGGAAATGCGCGCGTTAAATGAAGAGGCAAAGAATGCCGAAATTATTATCATGAATGAAATCGGTGTAGATCCCGGAATCGATCACATGAGCGCCATGAAAGTCATTGATCACATCAAAGCGATTGGCGGAAACCTAACTAGTTTTAAGTCTTTTTGCGGAGGATTACTAGCGCCAGAGTCTGATAATAATCCTTGGCATTATAAATTCACATGGAATCCAAGAAATGTCATTGTTGCAGGACAAGGTCCGGCAGCTTTATACATGGACAACAATGAATATAAGTACATACCATATTCACAACTATTCAAAAAGTTAGATCGTTTTGAAATCCCGCCTTATGGCGAGTTCGATGGATATGCGAATCGAAATTCATTGATTTATTCTTCTACATATGGGATAGATGGAATTCCAACAATTTATCGCGGCACCTTGCGTCGACCAAATTATTGTCAAGGCTGGGATGTGTTTATTCAGCTTGGAATGACGGATGATTCTTATGCGATGACGAATTCTGAAACATTAACGCCAAGATCTTTCTTGAATGCTTTTTTACCTTATGAATTGCATACCTCAGTTGAAGATAAATTTAAAAAGATGCTTGGAGAGGAAAATGCATATTTATTTGATCAATTTGAAAGCATGGGAATCTTTGATGGTTCTTTTACATACGGAATTGAAAATGCGAGTCCAGCAAAACTATTACAACAATTACTTGAGCCAAAATGGAAATTGGAGCCTGGAGACAAAGACATGTTAGTCATGTACCATGAATTCGAATTCCAATTTAAGAATGAATTTAAGAAGATTACATCATCCCTAGTGGTTTTAGGTACGGATGAAACATATACAGCCATGTCTGATACCGTCGGACTTCCCGTAGCAATTGCAGCTAAATTAATTTTAGCCGGTGAAATCCAAGAGAAAGGAGTAACATTGCCAGTTAATAAGAATGTTTACGAGCCTATTTTAAGGGAATTAGAAACATTTGGAATCATCTTTGAAGAAAAAGAACAAACACTATAAAAAAGAAATTATGGAAAACGAAGAAAACCACATGAACATTGAGTTGTCTGAAGAAATTGCTTTAGGTACATACTCTAACTTAGCGATTATTACACATTCACCTGCTGAGGTGGTTTGTGATTTCGTTCAAATTATGCCTGGAATGCCTAAAGGTAAAGTTCGTTCTCGTGTATTAATGACACCTCAAAATGCGAAACGTTTTTTACAAGCATTGACAGACAACATTCAAAAATACGAACAGAATTTCGGCGTGATTGATGACCCTCAAGTTGGATTCCCACCTATGAATTTCGGTACGCCAAATACAATGGCATAATTTATTAAAAAGATGTTATTGTCGATATGCATTCCGATTTACAATTCGGATATCCGTCCAATTGCTAACGAATTACATCGACAAATTCAAGCATATTCATCGGAAGTTGAGCTCCTTTTTTTGGACGACGCTTCCGATGTTTTTTTTAAAGAAATAAATAGAAGTGTCGGTCCAATTTCCGATTATCAGGAATTGGACGCAAATGTTGGAAGATCCAAAATACGAAACGCATTTCTTCCTTTTGTCAAGGGAAAATACATGTTGTTTATTGACGGTGATTCGAAAATTATCCGTCCGGATTTTATTCAACGCTATGTGGAATACCTTCGTTCAAATAACGCACAGGTACTCATTGGCGCAAGTGTTTATTCAGATGAAAAGCCACAGCGAAAGAATTTACTCCGCTGGAAATACAGTCGAAGTAGAGAAAGCAAAACTTTTACGGTAAGAAATAGTTATCCAGAGCTAGGGTTTAAGTCAAATAATTTCCTGCTTCTAAAGTCATTGTTTGCGACACATCCCTTTGACGAGACTTTGACCACTTATGGACATGAGGATACGCTGTTCGGATTTCAATTACGAAAGGCAGGTGTAAAATTCGCGCAAATTGACAATCCAGTTCTTAACAGCAACCTAGATGAAAATGAACACTTTCTAGCAAAAACGAAAGAAGCATTGCAGAACCTTTTGTTGATTTCATTTAGGCTTCAAGATTCTCAATTTAATAAAGAACATCAACTCTTAAGCTTAGCACTTAAAATTGAAAGAAATTTAATTTTTCATTCATCATTCAAGTTATTTCAAAGGTTATGCTTACCAATGATTACAAGATGTTTAAAAAATGGGTATTTTACCTTGTGGATGTTTGATTTTTACAGACTAGCTCATACCATCGATTACCTAGGAGATTACCGAAATAACAAGCTTTTTTAGTTTCAATTGTTCATTCTCCCAATTTTCAATTTCTGCAGCAGCTAGGCAAGCGGCTTTTTGATTAGCAAGATTTTCCGGATTACTTTTTATTTCCTTGATCGCTTGAGCAATTGATTCACCTGAAACTTCCGAAACAATGCTACCGATTTGATAACGCAAAATAACCTTTTCAATCTCTACGAGTTTACTTGCTAAAATAGGAGTGCCGGCATGCATGTAATCGAATACTTTATTCGGTAGTGAGAATTCGTAATTTTTACTGAGAGGTTTGTCTAGGGTCAGACCAAGATCTGCATGTGCCGTAAATTGCATCAGTTCTAAATAAGGTCGTCGTCCATATAGTTTCACCTTGTTCTCAAGTTGATGTTTTTGAATCAACTCTTTAATAACAGGCATCACATCACCATCTCCAACAAGCATAAGCGTTGAATCCTCCAGATACTGCATGGCTAATACGGCTTCTTCGATACCTCGTTCAACATTTAAACCAGAACCTTGAATGATAATTAAAAATGTATCTTCGGGAATATGGAGTTCAGCCTTAGAAATGCGATCAATCGGTAGATATTTATTGGGGATGTTCCGGATGACAAGAAGATCTTTTTTATATAGATTTTTATAAGTCTGAGCAATCGAGTCATTTACTGTAACGATGTGCGTTAATTTCGGAAAAATAATTTTCTCGATACTCAACCAGATTCCTTGTGTACGTTTTCGATGAATTAACTCAGGAGCTTCTGTAAACAATTCATGGCTATCATAAATAATTTTTGCACCGGAGAGTTTACTTGCAAGGAAATTGGGTAAAAGGGTATCGAGGTCATTTGAATAGAGAAGTTTTTTTCTTTGGAACAAGAGAATAAAAAATAACCGCAAATTGAATTCAGCATAAAAAAACGGACCCTTTTCGAAAAGAAGATTTAAGCGTTTTGTACGGTAATTTCGTTCTGGAAGATGTGGACTACATTTTTTTTTACGACCGATTAACAAGACATCCATACCGAGATCATGCAGCAAGGAACAAGTACGGTGAACACGGTTATCCGTGACCAAATCGCTTGATACTGATACAATCACTTTTTGTTTTAACATGGTAACAAAAGTAATGAAATCCACGTAGTAAGGAATCGCGAATGAGAATGAGATAAAATTTTCAAATATTTTTTCAAAAAATTCTTTGAGATAAGAAAAAGTTTCATACATTTGCAATCCCAAATTGGTCTTTGGGAAAAGAAAAAGTTCTTTATTTAGGAAAACCAACAATTAAATTGCCGATGTAGCTCAGTTGGCCAGAGCAGCTGATTTGTAATCAGCTGGTCGGGGGTTCGAATCCCTCCATCGGCTCAAATTGTAGGGGGGATACTCAAGCGGCCAACGAGGGCAGACTGTAAATCTGCTGATGTACATCTTCGCAGGTTCGAATCCTGCTCCCCCCACAAGAAAAGAAAAAAAAGCGGGAGTAGCTCAGTTGGTAGAGCTTCAGCCTTCCAAGCTGAACGTCGCGAGTTCGAGTCTCGTCTCCCGCTCACTTTTCAAAGAGCGCCGGTGTAGCTCAGGGGTAGAGCGCTTCCTTGGTAAGGAAGAGGCCACGAGTTCAATTCTCGTCATTGGCTCAGTACGAAAAAAGAAGTTGAATCCTTTCCATTTGATGGTAAAGGATTTTATGATAAATAAATGTAATATTAACTAAGTAACAAAAAAAAAATGGCTAAGGAAAATTTTGACCGTTCCAAACCACACGTGAACATTGGTACTATTGGACACGTTGACCATGGTAAGACTACGTTGACTGCAGCAATCTCTAGCGTTCTTGCTTCTAAGGGATTGGCTCAGGTTCGTGATTTCTCTTCAATCGATAACGCGCCCGAAGAAAAAGAGCGTGGTATCACTATTAACACTTCGCACATTGAGTACGAAACAGCAAACCGTCATTACGCACACGTTGACTGTCCAGGTCACGCCGATTACGTAAAGAACATGGTTACTGGAGCTGCACAAATGGACGGAGCGATTTTAGTAGTTGCTGCAACTGA
>CANHMH010000088.1 GCA_947461635.1 Flavobacteriales bacterium
ATGCGACATGTTTTTTCCATGCCTAAAATTCGAACAGCTTCCAAAATTCGAAGTGTCCCAATAGCATCTGAATCAGCTGTGTATTCCGGGACTTCGAAGGAAACTTTCACATGGCTCTGTGCAGCCAAATTATATATTTCATCTGGTTTTACTTGTTGAATAATGCGAATTAAAGAAGAAGAATCAGTCATGTCACCATAATGCAGCTCCAAACTTCGTTTTTCATGAACGTCTTTTATCCACTCGTCAAAGTACAAATGCTCAATGCGTCCGGTATTGAAATAGGATGAACGACGAATGATACCGTGAACCCGATAGCCTTTTTCCAAAAGGAATTCCGCTAAGTAAGAACCATCTTGTCCATTGATACCGGTAATTAGGGCAGTTTTCATGTATGAATTTGATTGAATAGTTGTTTGCGTTTAAAAAATAGAATATTCCCCTTGTTTTGTACTATTTTTTCGCTTGAATTTTTCACGGCTTCGCCTTTGCTAGTCACATTGACTAACAGACTATTATTAACTTATGCATTATAAAATCAAGGGAATACCTTCAAATTATAATGGTTTAACGTAAGACTTCGGCACGTTTACCGAAAATCCCACACCCATGTTTTTAATCTCAATGATTAAGCGCATGGAATTCTGCTCTTGAATGGCGCAAGCTTGCATTCCTTTAAAAGGTCCGTAAGTAACTTCTACCATATCTCCTGTCTGTATATCCACTTGTTCCAAAACATCCACATGCACCTGCTGCAATAAAATGCGTAAACTTTGGATTTCGTGTTCTAGAACCACTGCTGGACGTCCAAGGAACTTTAAAATTCCCCTTACCCCTTGTATGGAATACACGTCTTTTAATTCTTTTTCGGTGGTTTTTACAAAAACAACTCCGCGTATTAAGGGCTGCTCGATTTTCTTTTTGCGATCACTCCACTGCCTTAGTATTTTACAGAGTGGCAAGTAATGCTCAATTACTGCTTTACTTAATCTTTCCGCTACTTTTTTCTCACTCATGCTTGTTGTGTACAATACATACCAAGAAGCTTTTGAATGGATTGGACTCGTGTCCAAGGTAGAAGGTGAGAAAGAAGTGTTGTAATCCATTTGTTCACTAATATACGCAAAGGTACTTACTTTTCTTTGTTTTCGCCTATTTTACCCTACTATATCTGTGTGCTTTAGCAATTTTAAAAAACATTGCAAAATTCACGAAAACTTAATATTCTCTTCATTTTTCGGGAAATCAGACAACAATTAAGTGAAATCTTTGCTTTTTAAAAAACATTTTACAGTTAGTTAAACTATCTTTTTGTTTTAACTGAAAAACCTCCCTCATCAACAAACTTTGTTCCTTTACACAAAATCTTTGATTGCTTTTTTTCATACATATTACCCTATTTTAGCTTAATCTTTCAATCGTTTACTCTAGGTCAATAAGAAGTGGAATTTACCCTTAATCATATTGAAATTCTATTTTTAATTATATAAATGCTATTAACTTGAGTAATTACGCTCAAAAAACTTAATTTTGTTGTTAAAATAAATAAATATGAAACAATTTCTTTTCACCTTTTTTAGCTTATTATCCTTTCTAGGTTCAGCACAAGACTATAACAAATGGTCAGTTGGTTTTAATTTAGGTGGACACGATGGCTTACACAACACCAATCATACAACACGTGTTTTTCAATTTACACATTACGAACTGAATGCGCGTCACATGTGCAATAACCGTATTGGAATAAAGTATGATCTAGGATTTGATCACTTCAATTTTAAAGATGGTCATCCTGCGACAAATGCTTTGCGTTTTTCCATACAACCTACGATTAATTTAACCGACATGCTTCACATGAATGATTTCAGTTCGCGTTGGGGAATGATGTTGCATTTTGGTGGTGGATACGCAGCCATGTGGAATAAAACATTGATTTCTGGTCCAAAGGAATTATTTAATGCCAAAGAAGGTTCTATCGACGAAATGCTTCAAGGTATAATCGGTTTAACGCCACAATTCAAAGTAAATGATCGATTAAGTATCAATGGGGACATCACTTTCATGGGTAATATCCGTCAGAACAATGGATTCGACTTCGAAGCAAGTCCAATTCAAGGTGGAGGGTTTTCCGGTTACTACGCAACAGCAACCGTTGGATTTAGTTATTACATCGGAAAAGCAAAAACACATGCAGATTGGACATACACTCCACGTTTAAACCAAGCAGATTTAGACCGCATTACTAATCTGGAAAAACAAGCAAAAGAAGCTGAACAGAAATTAGGTGATGATGACAAAGATGGAGTCATCAATGCTGTTGACCAAGAAGCAAACACGCCAGAAGGAAACGCGGTTGACGTTGCAGGTAAAACAATCGTTCCTACTCCAGCTCCAGATTTGAACACAATCGATACAGACGGTGACGGTTTTGTAGATGGTAAAGATGAGTGTCCAACAGTGAAAGGAACGCACAATGGTTGTCCTGAAGAAAACTCTCCAGAGAAAGATGCGAAAACACTAAATGACTCAGGAATCAATGACATCATGTTTGTGAAGGGATCATTCTACCTTAATCCAACTTACAACGGAATTCTGGATAAGGTTGTGGCGTACATGGCTGCAAATCCTTCTCAGAAAATCGCAGTAAGCGGTCATGCCGATAGCGATGGTGGTGATGAAGTGAATAACAAGCTGTCAGAAGCGCGTGTAAACAATGTTGTTGACTACTTAGTTAAGAAAGGTGCTGACAAAAATCGCTTAGTTATTTCTTACAAAGGAAAGAAAGAAACGAAATACACAGGTAACACGTTAGAAATTGATGCGGCTAACCGTCGTGTTCAGTTTTCAATCGTTCGTTGATCCAAAAAATAAAAAGTGAAAGGCGGTCAATTGATCGCCTTTTTTATGATTAAAAAAAGAGAAGATTCGATGAAAAAAATTCAAATGGTGGACCTGGTTTCGCAATATGAGAAGATAAAACCTTCCATAGATATGGCTATACAAGATGTGATCCAGCATGCTCACTTTATTAACGGACCAGCTGTTGGACGTTTTCAAGCGGATCTTCAAACTTACTTAGGCGTAAAACACGTCATTCCTTGTGCGAATGGAACGGATGCTTTACAAATTGCTATGATGGCCTTGGGATTAAAACCTGGTGATGAAATTATTACACCTAGTTTTACCTACATTGCTACAACGGAAGTGATTGCCCTTTTGGGACTAACACCCGTATTTGTGGAAGTTGATCCTCGAACGTTTTGTATTGACCCAACAGCAATCGAGGCAGCAATTACAACGAAAACGAAAGCAATTGTACCTGTTCACCTTTACGGTCAAGCTGCAAATATGAATGCAGTGATGGAAATAGCAGAAAAACATCAACTGTTTGTCATCGAGGATAACGCTCAAGCAATCGGTTCTGATTACCATTTATCCAACGGAAAAAAAGTAAAAACAGGAACCATTGGAGATATTGGCTGTACCTCATTCTTTCCATCCAAAAACCTTGGCTGCTATGGTGATGGTGGAGCAATCTGTACAAATAACGATGATCTTGCACGCAAAATCAAAATGATTGCCAACCACGGACAACAACAAAAATATGTGCACGAAGTTGTAGGCTGCAATTCACGTCTTGACACCATACAAGCGGCTGTATTAGAAGTGAAATTACGCCAATTAGATAATTACGTAGATGCACGTCGCGAAGTAGCTGCTCGCTACGACGAAGCATTTGCTGGTATTTCAGGTGTTCAAATTCCATTCCGTGCCGATGATTCCAAACACGTATTTCACCAATACACATTGGTTTTAGAAAATGCGAATAGAAATGCCTTACAAGAACATCTTACCGAAAACGACATTCCAAGTATGATTTATTACCCGATTCCAGCTCACAAACAAAAAATGTTTGCTGCATTCGGAAGTCACACAACCGATCTTCCAATAACGGATTGGTTGACCGAGCGAGTGATTTCTTTGCCGATTCATACCGAAATGGATGAAGAACAACAGGAATTTATTATTGACACAGTGAAAATGTTTTTTGCAAATAACAATTAAATTTATCCGTAGGCAAAAGGGCATGCCCTTTTGCCACAAAATAACCATTGAACAAAATACAATTCACCACAAATAACCATTGACACAACCGTAGGCCCCTGGGCATGTCCAGGGGCCACAATTAAATTGATAAAAAAAATGACAAACATAGCAGTAGTCGGCACCGGATATGTCGGATTAGTCACCGGAACCTGTTTTGCGGAAACAGGAAACAACGTCATTTGCATCGACATCGATGCGAACAAAGTGGCGAAAATGCAGAACGGAGAGATTCCAATTTATGAACCAGAGTTAGATGTGCTTTTTGAACGTAACATTAAGGCTGGACGTCTCACATTCACAACTAATTTATCTGAAGGAATCAAGGATGCAGAAATTATTTTCCTTGCTTTGCCAACGCCTCCAGGTGAAGATGGATCTGCAGATTTATCTTATATTCTAGGTGTAGCGAAGGAACTTGGTGTTATTATGACTGACTACAAAGTTATCGTCGATAAAAGTACGGTTCCTGTCGGTACAGCTGAAAAAGTGACGAATGCTATTAAGGAGCATGCTAAAGTTGAATTCGCTGTGGTGTCCAATCCAGAATTTTTACGCGAGGGATTTGCTGTCAGTGACTTTATGAAACCAGATCGCGTGGTGATTGGAACATCAGATGAGCGTGCAAGAAAGATTATGGAAAGCTTGTACAAGCCATTTGTTCGTCAGGGAAATCCAATCTATTTCATGGATGAGAAATCAGCAGAGTTAACCAAGTACGCAGCAAATGCATTTTTAGCGACAAAAATTACCTTCATGAATGAAATTGCCAATTTCTGTGAATTGGTAGGTGCTGACGTTGACAAAGTTCGTATTGGTATTGGATCCGACAACCGAATTGGAAAACGTTTTTTGTTCCCCGGAATTGGCTACGGAGGATCTTGTTTCCCAAAAGATGTTCAGGCCTTGGCTAAATCAGGGATTGAAAATAATTACGACTTTAAAATTTTAAATGCTGTAATGGAGGTCAATCAAGACCAAAAAACAAAATTATTTCCAAAAATGAAGAACTTCTTCCGAGGTGACCTTTCTGGAAAACACATTGCTATTTGGGGCTTGGCCTTTAAACCAGATACAGATGACATCCGCGAAGCTCCTGCTTTGTATATGATTGAAGAATTACTTCAAGCAGGTGCAACTGTGAGTGCTTATGATCCAGAAGCTATGCCCAATGTTCAGCGTATTTTGGGAGATAAAATCACTTTTGCTGGAGATGAATACAGTGTATTAAATGAAGCGGATGCCTTATTGATCTGTACAGAATGGAGTATCTTCCGAAATCCAAATTTTACAGAAATGAGAACTCGCTTGAAAGATGCGGTTATCTTTGATGGAAGAAACTTATATGAAACAGACGAAATGAACGAAAAAGGATTCTATTATTCGAGCATTGGTCGTAACCTCGTTAAAAAATGAAACGTGTTCTCATCACCGGTGCAGCCGGATTTTTAGGGTCCCATTTGTGTGATCGTTTCATCAAAGATGGTTACCATGTTATTGCAATGGACAACCTCATCACTGGACGTCTAAAAAACATTGAGCATTTGTTTCCTTTGGAACAATTTGAATTTTACAACCACGATGTATCGAAGTTTATTCATGTACCGGGTGAACTAGATTACATTCTACATTTTGCATCACCTGCAAGTCCGATAGATTATTTGAAAATCCCTATTCAAACGTTGAAAGTAGGATCTTTAGGAATTCACAATTGCCTAGGTCTGGCAAAAGCAAAAGGAGCTCGATTGATCATTGCATCCACTTCTGAGGTTTATGGTGATCCAACAGTTCATCCACAAACCGAGGATTATTGGGGAAATGTAAATCCAGTTGGTCCACGTGGCGTTTATGATGAAGCAAAACGCTTCCAAGAAGCAATCACGATGGCCTACCACAATTTTCACGGTGTGGAAACGCGTATTGTACGCATCTTCAATACCTATGGCCCACGCATGCGACTCAACGATGGACGAGTGTTGCCTGCATTTATTGGACAAGCACTTCGTGGAGAAGATTTGACCATTTTCGGTGACGGATCTCAAACACGTTCGTTTTGCTACGTCGATGATTTAGTAGAAGGGATTGTTCGACTATTGATGAGTGACTATCCGTATCCCGTGAATGTTGGGAATCCGTCCGAAATTACGATTTCGCAATTCGCTGAAGAAATTATTGCCTTAACTGGAACAACGCAAAAAGTGATTTACAAGGATTTACCTGTTGATGACCCGAAACAGCGTCAACCAGACATTACTAAAGCACGTGAAATCCTTCATTGGGAGCCAAAAATAGACCGCAGTGAGGGACTGAAACGCACCTATGCCTATTTCCAAAGTTTGAGTAAAGAAGAGTTAATGGAAACAGACCATAATAATTTTGATAAATACATTTCGAAGTAAATGAAATATTTCGCTCACGAAACAGCCGTTATAGATGAAGGATGTCAGATTGGTGAAGGAACTAAAATCTGGCATTTTTCCCACATCATGCCCAATTGCACCATCGGGAATTCTTGTAATATTGGACAAAATGTTGTCGTCTCACCCGAGGTTATTCTAGGAAACAACGTCAAAATACAAAACAACGTTTCCATATATACGGGTGTCATTTGCGAGGATGATGTATTCTTAGGGCCATCAATGGTTTTTACGAATGTGATGAATCCACGCAGTGCAGTCATTCGCCGCGATAGTTATTTGCAAACAATTGTCAAAAAAGGAGCTAGTATTGGTGCCAATGCGACAATCGTTTGCGGTCACGACATTGGTCGTTACGCGTTTATTGGTGCAGGTGCTGTGGTTACCAAACATGTGCCAGATTATGCGCTTGTTGTTGGGAATCCCGCACGTCAAATTGGATGGATGTCCGAATATGGTCACCGTTTAAATTTTGATGAAAATGGATTGGCAATATGCCCGGAAAGCGAACAAAAATATCGTTTGACAGGATCAGGGCATGCCCTGATCGTGCAAAGAGATAATGAATGATAAATTGAATCGTTCAGGGAATGCCCTAACGTTCAATTGTTAACGAAGCCAAAAGGCATGCCTTTTGGCGCGTTGCAGATGAATAATAGAAAACCAAAGGTTTTCCCACATTAAAAATAAAATATGTCAAAAATTAAATTTGCCGTTATCGGCGCTGGACACATAGGTAAACGTCATGCGGAAATGATTCGCCGCGATGGCGAAGGTGAATTAGTTGCAATGGTTGATGTACGAGGCAAAGATGAATGTCAAGCACAAGATTTCGATGTTCCTTTCTTTTCAACGATGGAAGAATTATTTGCAAGCGGATTAGAATTTGACGTAATCAATGTGTGTACACCAAACGGCTTACATGCGGAGCAAGCATTATTGGCTCTGGAGCACAAAAAACACGTTGTTTGTGAAAAACCAATGGGTTTGTCCAAAGAAAGTTGCGAGCGCATCATTTACAAATCCTTACAAGTTTCCAAGCAAGTATTTTGCGTCATGCAGAATCGCTATTCACCTCCCTCAGTCTGGATAAAAGACCTTATTGACAGAAAAATACTAGGAGACATTTATATGGTTCAGTTAAACTGTTATTGGAACCGAGATGAACGCTATTACAAGCCAGGCGGATGGAAAGGAACCGAAGATTTAGACGGTGGAACCTTGTTCACACAATTTAGTCACTTCATTGATATCATGTACTGGTTATTTGGAGACATTGATAATATCCAAGGGAAATTTGCGGACTTCAATCACAAAGATGTTACTGATTTCGAAGATTCTGGTTTCGTGAGTTTTGACTTTATCAATGGTGGAATGGGTTCGTTGAATTACTCGACATCTATTGCCTATCAAAATTTAGAATCATCCATGACGATCATTGGAAAAAATGGTTCGGTAAAAATTGGCGGCCAATATATGAACGAAGTTGAGGTTTGTAACATTACGAATTATGAGATGCCAGAGTTAGCGCCAACGAATCCTGGAAACGACTATGGTCCGTACAAAGGATCTGCTGCTAACCATAATTACGTCATTACGAATGTTATCGATTCCTTAAAAGGCCGAACGTCACCAACGACTAATGCATTAGAAGGAATGAAGGTGGTGGAGATTATTGAGCGGATTTATAAGGTGAGGGATGTTAATGGGTTAATTGACTAATGTGCTAATTGCCTAATGTGCTAATTACCTAATGTGCTAATTACCTAATGTGCTAATTTGCTAATTTGCTAATTGCCTAATGTGCTAATTGATTAATGTGTTTCCGTTGAGACGGATTGAGTACAAAAAATGAAATACATGATTTACGAGAATTTAATAAAGAAAGAAGCTAAACTCGCACTGGTCGGATTAGGTTATGTTGGATTGCCGATTGCGTTAGAATTTGCTAAACGTGTGAAAGTGGTTGGATTTGACATCAATCAAGCTCGTGTAGATATGATGCGTCGTGGAGAAGATCCAAGTCGTGAATTGGAAGCTTCAGATTTCGTGAATCGTGATATCACCTTTACGGCAGATATCAATGATTTGACCGATGTAAATTTCTTCATTGTCGCTGTACCTACTCCAATAGATGAAACAAATCTTCCTGACTTAAAACCATTGCTAGGAGCAAGTCGAACAGTGGGTAAAGTTCTGAAAAAAGGAGATTACGTTGTATTTGAATCTACGGTCTATCCCGGCTGTACGGAAGAAGATTGCATTCCAATTTTAGAAGCAGAATCTGGCCTAAAGTTCCCGGAGGATTTCAAAGTTGGCTATTCACCTGAACGCATCAATCCTGGAGACAAGGAACATACCCTGCAAAATGTGATTAAAATCGTTTCTGGTTGCGACGAAGAATCCTTAGATCAAATTGCGAAGACTTACGAATTAGTCGTTGCGGCTGGTGTACATCGTGCGACAAGTATCAAAGTAGCTGAAGCAGCGAAAATCGTCGAAAACACACAGCGCGATGTGAACATATCTTTGGTGAACGAACTTTCGATCATCTTCAATAAAATGGGTATCAACACTTTTGATGTACTTGAAGCTGCTGGGACAAAATGGAATTTCTTGAAATTTTACCCCGGTTTAGTTGGAGGACATTGTATTGGTGTCGATCCATATTATTTGGTGCATAAAGCCATGCAACTCGGTTACCATTCCAAAGTCATTAATTCCGGAAGATATGTGAATGATTCTATGGGCTTTTACATCGGTAAACAAACAGCTAAAAAGATCATCGCCCAAGGGAAAATGATTCAAGAATCACACGTTTTGGTGATGGGTGCCACATTTAAAGAAAATGTCAG
>CANHMH010000089.1 GCA_947461635.1 Flavobacteriales bacterium
GAACGCGTCAAAGACCAAGAATGGGATAGTTTGCGTCCATATGCCTTGACGGATAAAGAAAAAAACACGTACGTTTCAAATGACAGTCTTTCCAAAGAAGAGCATTTAGATAAGTACCTGAAAATGTTAAAGGTTCTTTCTACGGGTAAAATCCCACTCGGATACCTGAATATCGACGCAACAAAATTATTCGCCGTGAATGCCTTTGAGAAAACGCGCATTGGATTGGGAATCGAAAATTCGGATCGTTTCCTTCCGTGGATGAAGGCAAACGCTTCTATTGCGTATGGATTCGGAGATAAAAAAGTCAAATACGGTGGATTTTTAGAATTTCATTTGGATCCATCGACAAAGACCAATCTGAAGTTGTTTTATGCGAACGATGTCGTGGAAGTAGGAGGGAACGTAGCCTACAAAACGAACATGTTCTATTCTCAAGACGCCGGACGCATGCTCTTCGTGAATAGCATGAACTACCAAAAGAAAGCAGGAATTCAACTTTCGACAATTGTCCGTGCAAATAAACACTTCACACTCGAATTGAATTACCAACAAAATCAATTCACCAATGGATACCAGTTTCATCAGCAAACGTCGTGTTCAGCCTTCATGAGTTCACTTTTGTTTTCATGGGCTATCCGTGAAAAAGGGATCATTCTCGGCGATTTGTTTCTACCTAAAGCGGCGAAGTTCCCAAAACTGCAAATCAAAATAGAAAAGGCTTGGAACCTTCCTTCTTTGGATTTAGCTTCCATTGATTTTCTGCGTGTCCAATTCAATGTGTTCCATGTGACCACCATTCCAGGAAATGGACGCTTCACGTGGAATGTCCGTGCTGCATGGACCAATGTCCCGACGCCATTACTCTACCAACAGGCAGTGAATGCATCTTATGTCAAACGTTCGATTTCGATTGCGAATACCTTTGAAACCGTTGGCGTAACGGAGTTCTATCACCAACAACAAGTCAATGTGTTTTTGCGGTACATCTGGAATGCGCAACGCACGAAAGCCAAATGGAATGAACCGCAATTTGGCGTGCATTACGCTTTTGGTTACGGAACGATGTCCAATCAAAGTCTACACAACATGAGTTTCAATACGATGTCAAAAGGATTTCATGAAGCGGGACTTCTTTTCAACGGATTGTTTGTGAGTGGGAAATCGAGTATGGGAGTTGGTGTATTCACGCGTTTCGGTACGTATGCGAATACGGGTGATTGGAAAACAAATGTTTATCCTAAATTAATCTTCGGGTACGTCTTCTAGTCGAACAAGGTCGGCATGTCCATCGAAGGAGGTGTAGACTTTGGCGCAGTAGGTTTTTTTGGTGCTGGAGGAACAATCGTTGGAGCAGTGGGAGGAACAATCGTTACAAACTTTTCTTGTATTGATTCAGTAGGAAGTGTCGTTTTTAATTGTACCAATCTTCGTTTGATTTGCTCTAAACGTTCAATCAAGCCATCGTGATTGGTATTGGTATCAATCCTATTTTCCACAACGACTTTTGATCTCAATGCCTTTTTAGCACCATCCAAGGTATAGCCTTCAACCTTCACAAAATGATAAATTCGGTTGATTTTTTCAATTTCTTTTACCGAAAATAAACGATTTCCTTTGGCGTTTTTCTTTGAAATTTCAAATTTAAATTCCTTCTCCCAAAACCTTAGTAATGAGGCGTTTACATCAAGTAATTCTGCCACTTCACCTATGGAGTAATAGAGCTTGCTAAGTTGTTGAATATCAATTAAAGGCACCTTGTTATTTGAATTTTCTCCGAAATTAGTTATAATTTTGCAATCGAAAGATGAAAATGCGATTTCAACATATAACATTTTTGATTCTTTTTGTATTATTCTTTTCAAATGTTAGTTTTACTCAAACGGGTCCAACTCAAACTGAAAACAATACAAACAAGGCTCTACCTGTAAATCCCAAAGCGGATGCGATCATCGCCTATGCGAAAACATTCCTTGGTGTACCTTATCGTTGGGGTGGAACAACACCCTCTGGTTTTGATTGCTCAGGGTTTATCAATTACATCTTTGGTAATTTCGGTTTTTCACTGGTTCGCACAAGTTACGGATTGGCTGAACTCGGTGAAACGATTAAGTTGTCAGATGTTCAACCAGGAGACCTCATGTTTTTCAAAGGAAGCAATGTGAATTCAACTGCTGTTGGACATGTTGCTATGGTCATTGAAGTAACACCTACGGCGATTAAGTTTATTCATTCGGCGAACAGTGGTGTACGAATCGATAACTTTAAAACATCAGAATACTACATACGTCGTTATGTAAAAACGAAGCGCTTGGACTACGGAGGTTAATTGTGTTTTAAACAGTTTTAGACTATTCGTTGTTATTGCTTGATAAATCAGACTCCTTGAAAGTAGAAAAACTGAATGAACGAAGAAATTGGTTGTTTATCATCCTCGCAGGATTGTTTATTACCAATGCTGTTACTGCTGAGTTAATTAGCAACAAATTAATCCAAATACCGATTCAATTTGATGTTTTCGGAAATCATTTTGGACCCTTTGCAACGATTATTGGAATCCTTCCATGGCCTGTCGTATTTCTTTTGACCGATTTGATGAATGAGTTTTATGGTCAAAAAGCCGTTCGAAGACTCTCTTGGATTACTGCCGGACTGATTGCCTATTGTTTTATCATCGTTGGAATTTCATTGGCGATTCCTGCTTATGAAATCAAAGGTTCTGATTTAGCAGATAATGCTTCATACCTCAAAGTTTTTGGACAATCACAAATGATCATCGTTGGAAGTATTTGTGCATTTCTCGTCTCACAACTATTGGATGCGTTTTTGTTTGAAAAAATAAAGCACAAAACCGGAAACCGTTTTATTTGGCTGCGAAGTACAGGAAGTACCGTTATTTCTCAAGTGATCGATTCCTATATTGTTCTGTACATTGGATTTGTATTACCTGGAAAAATGTCTTTTGGTACATACATGTCCGTTGCTCCAACGAATTACATCTTGAAATTGCTCATCGCCATCAGTTTGACACCTCTGATTTATTTGGGTCATTACCTCATGCGTCGTTACTTGAATAAACACGAAGTGACAGAAGAAAAGGTGATAGAATAACTTACGAAATTCGTTTGCGATACTGTTTGACCGTAATGTAAATCAAAAAACTCAAGGCTAAAAGCGCAGAACAAGCCCCGATGATAAATGCGCGGTAAACTCCAGCAGGACTATTATCGTAAACTAATAGGGTAATCAAGGAACCTGCGATGATGCCAAATTCCAAGGCAAGAAACATCGTTCCTGCGCCAACGCCACGTCGGTCTTTATGCGATAAGTCGGCTGTCCAGGCAAATAACGTTGGACTAGAAATCCCGGTGGCAAATCCAAATACAATGGCTGCAATGACATAAGAAACATAACTATTCACCAGGGCAATTAGAACCATGCTCGCGATCAAAATGGAAACACCGATGATTAAGGTTTGTGGTCGGCCAATTCGATCCGAAACTGAGCTCGTGAGCAAACGAATGATAATGGTAGAGATCACGTAAAATCCAAAAAAGAAGCCTTTGTTTTCAATGTGCAACATACCTGAGATATCCGGTGTCACAACGAAGATGATTCCAGAGCAGATCGCTGTCAAAAACATCACGAATGCCGCAGGAAGTACATTTGGTTCAAACACATCCTTCCATGTAATTTTTAAATGTTGGATGGAGATTTTCTCTTGCACTTGAAGTGATTCTTGCGCAATCGTAACCATAATAAAAGAAATGCAAGTAATGAAGGCAGCAGACATGAACAATACTTCGAATCCAAAAGCTTGGTAAATCCACGATCCGAGGGATTGTCCAACACCGATTCCTAGGGAGATGAAGGTTCCCCAAATCCCCATGGCTGTTCCTCTTGCTTGATCTGGGATAACATCGGTCAATAATGCCGTCGCACCTGTGGGCGCAAATCCAGCACTAAATCCATGAAGAAAGCGAAGGATCAGAAAAAACAGAATGGAATCCACGAAGGAATAACTCAAGCATATAATAAAGGAGCAAATGATTCCTGCGTACATGACCCATTTTCGTCCAACGATGTCCGCAATTTTACCAGAAAATGGACGGGAAATTCCGGCTGAAATAGAAAACAATAAAATGATCAGACCCTTTTGGTTTTCACCTCCTAAATTCGTGATGAAATTATTCAACTCAGGCATGATAAGATTAAATCCTGTCATGAAAAAGAACATCGCAAAACACACGATCCAAAAATTGCGACTATACCTTGATTTCATGGCGCAAAAGTACGCTTTTATCTAGTTCGAACTTTTTTCTAATCACTTTGTTTAAAGAATATGAGATTAACCATGCTTTTCGTTTTGAGTTTTTTGATGAATGCCTGCGGACAGAAACCAGAAAAGAAAGAAGATTCAAAATCTACACAGGATTCATTTTCAAAATGGAATGGGAAAGCCCTTCCAGAAAATGTGTGTGCGGTCATTCGCGATGGTGCGACCGAAGCGCCGTTCACTGGAGAGTTTTGGGATCACCATGAAAAAGGAACGTATACATGTGTTGGATGCGGGACAGCGTTGTTTTCCAGTTCAACAAAATACGAGTCGGGTAGTGGATGGCCCAGTTTTTATGACGTCCTTACAAAAGGAAAAGTAAAACAAGTGCGCGACTTGAGTGATGGAATGGACCGCATTGAAATTCGCTGTGCTAATTGTGATGCACACCTCGGACACTTATTTAACGATGGTCCTGAACCAACAGGAAAGCGTTATTGCTTAAATTCTCTTGCAATGGACTTCGAGCCCTTTGCTTATATTTACACAAACAAAAAAGGAATGAAAAAAGCGACATTTGGAGCTGGATGCTTTTGGTGCATCGAAGCGTGTTTTAAAGATGTGAAAGGAATTATTTCGGTAGTTCCAGGTTATGCGGGAGGTAAAACGCTCAATCCGACATACGAACAAATATGCACTGGAACTACGGGCCATGCGGAAGTGGCACAAGTGGAATACGATCCAACCGTTATTTCTTATGAAGAATTATTGGAGATTTTCTGGTTTGTTCACGATCCAACCCAATTAAACCGTCAGGGAAATGATACAGGAACGCAATACCGTTCGGTTATTTTCTACCACGATTTAGAGCAAAAAGAATTAGCAATGGCGTATAAAGAAAGATTGACCAAAGAAAAAGTTTGGGATAATCCAATAGTAACAGAGATTGTTGCCATTAATAACTATTCAGAAGCAGAACAGTACCACCACGACTACTTTGAAAACAATCCACAAAACATGTATTGTCAGGCTGTAGTTCGTCCGAAAGTAGAAAAATTCAGAAAAGTATTTAAGGAGAAACTAAATCATTAAGGAACTACGCTTCTGGAGCAAGTCGAAGAACGATCCCGTTTATTTCGTCGTTCAATTGAATTTGGCATCCTAATCGACTATTGCTTTTTACATAGAAAGCTTGGTCTAACATGTCTAATTCTGCATCACTTTGTTCTGGAAGCATTGTTTCAGATTCCAAATAACATTGACAAGTGGCACACATGGCCATTCCACCGCATTCCCCTAAAACAGGTAATTCGTAGGCTTTGCATAATTCCATGATGTTCATGTTCATGTCTGTTGGTCCAACCAACTCATGTGCCTCACCTTCTCGGTCGATGATGGTTACTGTAATCTCATTCATATCCTTAATTATATATTCTAACGATGTTGCTTCCATTAAATTGAACGGCATATTGACGCAGTCCAAAGGGACTATTGGAAATCGGCGATCCATCATATAATGAAAAAGTCGCATTATTACACGTGTCTTTTAACACCAAGAAGTTGTCATTATCAGTAAAAAGCGGAAGAAAACAGGTTCCATCTGGGTCAACTGGTGAGTGTCTGTCGAAAGCGACGAACTCATCAATACCTCTTCGGTATACAATAATTCCTTTAGATCCACCTATCACGTAACTCCATCCGCCAACACCCTGAAGATTATTGTAACTAGGAAGGGAAATATCAATATTGATATCAAAAGGGACATATGGAATAGGATTCTGATTCCCTTTGTCGCATTTACTTGAGGATAAAAGAATCAAACAGGAAAGGAATAATAGTGCTCTCATATAACAAATATACTGAAAATCTCAACTTACAATTCACTCATCTTAAGTTCCCATTCGGCCATTAATGCGGCTAATTTTTGTTTTGTAGAATCATATTCGTTGAGAACTTCGGTATGAGTGTTCGTTTCATCGAAAGTCAAGGAGGCAATATGTGCTTCCATTTCCTCAATTTGTTTCTCTGATTCTTCAATTTTGCGTTCAATTTGTTGAACTTCTTTCTCTACTTTAACATTTGTAGGTTTCTTTTCTTGAACGGGTTTCTCCACCTTGACAGCCTTCTCCTTTACAAGTTCTGTCACTTTTCCAGTTGGAAGGTCCTTTTTGGACATTTTATACTGCAAGTATTCATTCAAGGTAAAGTGGTGTATTTTTAAGTTTCGATTTTCAATGTCCCAAATTCGGTTGCACAGACCATCTAAAAATTCCCGGTCATGCGATACGACAACGAAAGTACCTTCATAAGATTGAAGCGCTCTTTTGAGTACATCCTTACTTTGAAGATCCAAGTGATTGGTCGGCTCATCCAGGATTAAGAAATTTGATGGACTTAATAATAATACACAAAGCGCGAGACGTGTTCGTTCTCCTCCAGATAAGACACTTACTTTTTTCTCAACAACTTCTCCTGTAAACAGGAATGTTCCGAGAATAGAGCGTAGATCCTTTCTGATTTCACCAACGGCTATGTCATCCACTGTTTCGTAAATCGTTTTTGTTGGATCCAATTTCTCGGCCTGATCTTGTGCGAAGTAAGCGACATTGACATTGTGTCCATACAATACCTCTCCATCGAAATCGATTTCCTTTGTAATGGATTTCAATAAAGTTGATTTACCGACACCATTTGGACCTAGTAACGCGATTTTTTCTCCACGTCCAACTGTAATATTGACAGATTCAAATAGTGTTCGATCACCATAGGACTTACTTAGGTCATTCATTTCAAGCACCCACTTTCCTGGATGAACACTTAATGGGAATGTTAATTTGATTTTTGAAACGACATCTTTTTCTACTTCGATGCGTTCCGTTTTCTCCAATTTCTTCATCAAGGATTGCGCAAAAGAAGCTTTACTGCTTTTTGCACGGAACTTTTCAATCAGTTGTTCTGTCTGTTTGATCTGTTTGTCCTGTTGTTTTTTAGATTGTTCCATGCGTTCCATTTCTTCGGCGCGCATTAATTTGTATTTTGAATAAGCAAAAGGAAAATCCAATACGCGTCCTTGACTAATTTCCAAGGTTCGTTTTGTGACATTATCCAAGAACAAACGGTCGTGAGAAATCAGAATCACTGCACCATCAAAACGCTGTAAATAATTTTCTAACCAACTAATGGAAATGATATCGAGGTGATTCGTGGGCTCATCCAATAATAGAATATCTGGATTATTAACGAGTATACGCGCTAATTCCGCGCGCATTTTCCATCCACCTGAACACGCTTGAATCAATTTTTGCTGATCAAGATCGGAGAATCCAAGCCCGTCTAGTGTCGCTTTTATTTTTTCTTCCCATTGAAATCCTTCCAATACTTGAAATTCATGATTTAATTCACTTAGTTCATCAAGTATGCCAGAATAATAATCGGATTCGTAATCTGTACGAGTGACCAACTCATGATTAATAAAGTCGAGTCGTTCGCGTATTCTATTTAATTCAAGATTGGAGAGAAATAAGTAATTGTAAACCGTTTCTTTTGATTTAATGACGATGTCTTGTGTTAGATAACCATATTTCAAACCCTTTGGTTGATGAATAGCTCCTTCACTTGGCGTGATCTGTCCTGACAATAATTTGAGCATGGTGGACTTTCCAGCTCCATTTTTCCCAACGAGGCCAATTTTGTCGCCGCGGTTCACTTGTACGCTTACTTGTTCAAATAAATAGCCCTGAGGCAAGAAGTATCCTAGTTTTTCGAGTTGAATCATGCCGCAAAGTTACTCTAAAGCTTTTGTTCTGGCATAAAAAGGCATGGTTTTTGACAGAAATTTTAAACAAAAAGGAACATAATTCCAAAAAAGTTGTTACATTTATTAAGAATTAATATAAAGAGATAATGGGAAGACCGCCAACAAAACCAGCGCGATTGAGAAATGGATTTTATATAGAAGTTAAATCTCAGGGTTCAAGTGCTATTTTAATCCGCAGAGACACGAAAGAACAAATGCTCATTGCTGCTGAAGATTATAAAAGAACAAAAGACGTCACTATCAAAGGTGAAATGTTCAATGATAAATGGGTTGTAGAAAAATAGTGAATCATAATTACGCTCATGAATCAAAATAAAAATCGTGTGAATTACCGTTTTCCTTTATGGTTAACGGTAATTTTTTTGCTGTTAATTTTGATTCCATTTGCCATATTGACTCATTATATTGTTTTAGCTAAAATATCAGGTGTACTTTGTCTACTTGTTGTAATCGTTGCGATGCGGTTTTGGTTCCGAGCGGCTAAATTAAATTCGGATGTAAGAGATCGAGTAATCTTAAACAAAAATGATTGGTTTGATTTGGAACGAACCTACCCATCTGTATATAAATGGAACAAGAGCGATGTAAGTATTCTGAAGGATCGAATTGGTTTGATGTTGGCGAATACTGAAATAAGAAATATCAGCAATGAATTGTGCTCACGAAAAGAAGCCATTGAAACTGCGTTTCAGTTATGTGTTTTTTACTGGGAGGAGAATTCAAGTGAGTTAACTAACGCTTGTATTAATGTCGGGGAGGATTCTACACTATATATAAAGAACTTAGAAAGTGATCAAGTTGTTTTGCGTGTATCTCTTGGTTTTTCTCAATCCTCTGAATCACTTAACGGACTTAAATCGTACTACAGATTCGAGAACGAATCGACTCAGTAAGAATATTGTTTTTCTCATTCTGTGTAAATCTCCAAAAATCAAGTGTTTATAGTTTGACGATTAAAAAAATCGAAAAAACTTTCAAAAAAGTGTTGCACATCCAAAAAGAGTACATATCTTTGCACCCCACAACGGAACAAACAACGGTTAGTTTCAACGGGAAAAGTCTTAAAGTTAATTAGAACGTGAGTTCTATTAATATCTAAAGAAGTTCTTTGAAGTATTGAGAAATAAGGAAACAGCGATTTTAAGAAAAGAACATAAAAACATACTCGAGCTCCATTCAAAATTCAAAGTTATTATACAACGGAGAGTTTGATC
>CANHMH010000090.1 GCA_947461635.1 Flavobacteriales bacterium
ATGTATCCTACATCGCCTGCTCTCACCTCGTTTCGTGGCGAAAGATCCATTTTTAAAATTCCGATTTCATCCGCATTGTAATCTCTGCCTGTATTCAGAAAACGAACTTTTTGTCCTTTTCTTAAGACTCCATTTTTTATCCTGTAATAAGCAATAATTCCTCTAAACGGATTGAAAACAGAGTCAAAAATCATGGCCTGTAAGGGTGCTGACTCATCTCCTTTTGGAGCTGGAATTTTGTTTACCACAGCTGCCAAAATCGCTTCAACCCCAAGTCCTGTTTTTCCAGATGCTTGAATAATGTCCTCTAAATCGCAACCAATTAACTCCATGATTTGATCAGATACCTCCTCTGGCATTGCACCAGGTAAGTCCATTTTATTGAGAATTGGAATAATTTCCAAATCGTGTTCTAATGCTAAATATAAATTTGAAATCGTTTGGGCTTCAATTCCTTGGGATGCATCGACAATCAATAAAGCTCCTTCACATGCTGCGATTGAACGCGAAACTTCATAAGAGAAGTCAACGTGTCCTGGAGTATCAATTAAATTCAAAATATAATCCTTCCCTTCAAACTTATAACTCATTTGAATGGCGTGACTCTTGATGGTGATACCACGTTCACGTTCCAAGTCCATGTCATCCAAAGCCTGAGCCTTCATGTTTCTGTCGGAAATTGTTCCCGTAGTTTGAAGTAAGCGATCGGCGAGGGTACTTTTACCGTGATCGATGTGTGCAATAATGCAGAAATTTCGAATGTGATTCATAGCGGCAACAAAAATACGATTTTCCCGCTGAATGGAGGTGTAATGTCCCGACTATATTACATGCTAATCAGATACACTGCTATTACGGAAAGAATCCCAACAGCATATAATGAAAGGATGATGATTGTCAATATTCCCGTGAAACGAAATAGGGATTTTAAATTTTCAATTCCTTCTTCCAGAATATCATCGTTTAATTTTTTAATGGCTTCCCCACATGCAGTTGCAAATCGATACAAATAAAGCGCCGGGAATAAATAAAGTGCCGCCATCAAAATGTAAAAAATACCCATGACTAAAACTTGAATTCCGCTCTTGAAACTTGCAAATTGAAGGATAATCATTCCTGCTCCGAATAGGACCATAATTCCCAGTCCCACAAAGGAACAAATAGCTAAAAATTTAGCCCACTTAACGACTTCAGTCATAAAAATTAGACTGTTCTCGGTTAGTTTTAATGATTTGTTATTGCTTAATTCTGATTCCATAACACGTGTTTTATAATGAACTAAGATACTATTTTTTATGAATTTGATTTCCTGTAAAATCGTTCGATCGAAATTTCCTTGTCTAAAGATATCTCGTGGAACATGTAATCGCTTAATTCTCTAGCTAACGTTGGAGCCATTAAATATCCTTTTGTTCCTAGTCCATTAAACAGGTACATGTTTTTTATGGTGTGATGCGCTCCTAAAATTGGTCGGCGATCCAAAACGGTTGGACGCACGCCAACTTGTTGATCTAAGATCTTGTAAGTGAAATTTCCCAAAACTCGAAGGTGTTCGATTAATTCTTGTTTTGCTTCATTTGTTGGTGTCAAATCTGGATTGTCCCATTCATAGGTCGCCCCGATTCTGAATACTTGATCTCCCAGTGGAAGCACAAAACATTTCCGATTCAGGGATTCAACTTCTGGTATTTCATTTGAGTGAACACGGATGGTTTGTCCTTTTGTCTGTTGAATCGGTAACTCGTTAAAAAAAGGTGTATTGATTTGTTGATATCCAACTGTAAAAACCACTTTATCGTAGCTTGTTCCTTTGTAGTTCAGGGTGTTTTCATCAAAACTTGAGAAATCAAAATCTTCTTTAAATATGCTTCCTTTTCGTTCAAAATAGTCAAGATTTTTCTCATAGTATACTTTTGCATCCACCCAAAAGGAGGCTTTCAAACGACCACTACCAAAGTGATTTTCAGCGAGTGAATAGCTTTCGTCCTCTGGTGTGAGTTCTGTTAAATAGTCTTGGTATTCAGGCAGTTTGGAACGTTCAATCCAATAGTTTCTTTCCTGTTCCGAAGACAGCATTCGACGAATAACAATTGGATGAAACAAGGCATGTCCCAATTCTTTCTCCATGTGAAGGTAAAACGATTTTGCATCCTTCATGAACTCATCCAAACGCCAAGACTTATTCATTCTTCTAAAAACCATTGGATTTACCATGCCAGCGGCAACAGCTGTTGAATGATTTACACCACGGTCAACGAATTGAACACGGTGTCCATTCGCCAAAAGTTGATGCGCCAAGCTCGTGCCAGCGAGTCCTGCCCCAATGATTAATACGTGTTGAGAGTCCATCTTTATTTTGCTATGGCGAAGCTAAGCAAACTTATTTGAAGATCCGGATAGTGAAGACGCAATAATTTAGCCATTGCCTCAAGCGTAGATCCCGTGGTGATTACATCGTCAACGATCGCAATATGTCGAAAGGGGATGTGCGTTTCCCCTAGAGTAAATTGTTCGCTTGCATTGTCCCAGCGAAGAAATCTATTTTTTCTTGTTTGACTAGCATTATTTGCTTTTTTATGAACGACATCGAGTAAAACAGGTAAATCTAGAATGTTTGCGATACCCACTGCCAGCAACTCACTTTGATTGTAGCCCCGTAAAAACCTTTTTTGCGGATGTATAGGAACCGGAATTAACGCTTCTATGCTTTTATACTTGTCACTTTTAAATATTGTTTTTCCCATTAGCTCACCAAAATGTCTGCCGAGAGGGGCTTTAAATTGATATTTCAACGCATGTAAAATGTCTTGAATAGGTTTTTCCTTTTCAAAAAAGTATAATGCAAAAGTTCCACTCAATTCAATCCTTCCCCAAAAAAGTTGATCCATGCCACTTTCACTTTCATACGATTCAAAATAAGTGCGCTGTAATTTATCCCAACAAAAAGCGCAAACATGCTGTTCAAATCGCGACAGTTCATGTGAACATTGAAGACACAAATTTGGAAAAATCAGGTGTTGTAGGCCTTCTAAATAACGCTTCAACAAAGGCGAGAAATTAGTCTTTATTAAGTACATCTGTATTTCTTAAAGTTTGAACATTAACGTGTTCAAAAACTCATTCATTGTTTTATGAAAAAAATAAATTTCCTGCATAACTTTATTGTCCTAATTCACTTAAGAAATTTATTTGAATTAATTGATGATATTTCAAGGAATAGTTATTAAAATCTACATATTGTTGATGTGAATATCTTTCCATTTAGTGTTGAAAATTGCTGAAGGGTTTATTGGTGAAAGGATTGCGATTTTTGGTGTTGATAACATCGCGTTAATGTTAATTTCTTTAATTGATTTAAGAATGTTTTTTAACAATTTTTGTAGTCTCAAATTTTACAAGCGTTTTGTTTTCATGACCAAGCGTTAGAGTTGATTGAGTGATACAAAAACAATTTATCGGTATAGGGGTTTAGAAGTAATGAATTTCTATGTCCATTTTAGTTTAAAAATTATTTAGCAGCTTATGACAACATCTTTACGCGAACCGATTCTTGAAGAAAACAAAAGCCGTTTTGTATTATTTCCAATTCAACACGACGATATTTGGAGTTTTTATAAAAAAGCAGAGGCTAGTTTTTGGACTGCAGAAGAAATTGATTTGTCACCAGATCAAATTGACTGGGAAAACAAGTTGAATGATGACGAGCGTCATTTCATCAAGCATATTTTGGCTTTTTTCGCGGCATCCGATGGGATTGTTAATGAAAACCTCGCTGAAAACTTTTTATCGGAAGTACAATACACAGAGGCAAAATTCTTTTACGGGAATCAAGTTGCAATGGAAAATATCCATTCGGAAACGTATTCACTTCTAATTGACACCTACATCAAGGATTCTGCGGAAAAAAATCACTTGTTCAATGCCATCGATACGCTTGATTGTGTGAAGAAAAAAGCGGAATGGGCTTTGCGTTGGATCGATAAAGGAGATTTTGCAGAGCGTTTAGTTGCGTTTGCTGCTGTAGAAGGAATTTTCTTTTCAGGATCCTTTTGCTCCATTTTTTGGTTGAAAAAACGTGGATTAATGCCAGGATTGTCCTTCTCAAATGAGTTGATTTCTCGTGATGAGGGCTTACATTGTGATTTCGCATGTTTGTTGTACAACAATCACCTTGTGAATAAACTATCCAAAGAAAAAGTCCGTGAAATCATCATGGATGCTGTCGAAATCGAAAAAGAATTTGTGACAGATGCTATTCCGGTAAAACTTATCGGAATGAATAGTGATTTGATGCAACAATACATTGAATTTGTTGCGGATCGACTTTTAGTCGAACTTGGGAATGAACGTGTATATAACACCTCAAATCCCTTTGACTTTATGGAAATGATTTCCATTCAGGGAAAAACAAATTTCTTTGAAAAACGCGTTGGTGAATACCAAAAAGCTGGTGTGTTAGCTGGCGATGCGAACAAAGAATTCAGCATGAACGAAGAATTTTAATTATTTAATTGCGGTAATAAGGATGTACGTAGTAAAAAGAGACGGAAGAAAAGAAGCTGTGAAGTTTGATAAAATCACAGCGCGAATTATTAAAATGTGTTACGGGTTAGATCCGTTAGTATCACCAGAGGCTGTTGCCATGAAAGTGATCGAAGGTATTTATGATGGAGTTTCAACTTCTGACTTAGATAACTTGGCAGCTGAAGTTGCCGCGGCAAAGACGATTGATCACCCAGACTATGCTTTGTTGGCTTCACGTATTGCTGTATCAAACTTACACAAGGAAACGAAAAAAACGTTCTCTGAGGTAATTGAAGATTTACATCATTACATCGATCCAAAAACCGGTCAAAATGCATCTTTAGTTGCTGATGATGTATACGCAATCATTCAAGAAAATAAGGAGGCTTTTGACTCAAGTATCATTTATGATCGTGACTTCCGCTACGATTATTTTGGTTTCAAAACATTGTCTCGTTCTTATTTGATGAGATTGAATGGTAAAATTGCCGAGCGTCCACAACAAATGTTGATGCGCGTTGCCATTGGCATTCACAAGAAAGATGTGGCATCTGCTATTAAAACCTATAACTTGATGTCAGAAGGCTGGTTTACGCATGCCACACCTACATTGTTTAATGCCGGAACTCCTAAACCTCAAATGTCTTCTTGTTTCTTACTTACGATGAAATCGGACAGTATTGAAGGGATTTACGACACCTTAAAATCTTGTGCACAAATTTCACAATCCGCAGGTGGAATCGGACTAGCACTTCATGACATTCGCGCAACAGGATCATACATTAAAGGGACAAATGGAACTTCTAATGGAATTGTTCCAATGCTACGCGTTTTCAATGATACTGCACGTTACGTTGATCAGGGTGGTGGAAAAAGAAAAGGATCTTTCGCCATGTACATCGAACCATGGCATGCAGATGTATTCGATTTCCTTGACTTGAAAAAGAATCACGGAAAAGAAGAACAACGTGCACGTGATTTATTTTACGCACTTTGGATTCCAGATTTATTCATGCAACGTGTGAAAGAAAATGGCGATTGGACACTCATGTGTCCACACGAATGTCCAGGACTTTCCGACACGCACAGTGCAGCATTTGAAGCATTGTATACGAAATACGAAAAAGAAGGAAAAGGTAGAAAAACAATCAAAGCTCAAGACCTTTGGTTTAAAATTCTTGAATCTCAAATCGAAACAGGAACTCCTTACATGTTGTATAAAGATGCGGCGAATGCTAAATCCAACCAACAAAATTTAGGGACGATCAAATCTTCAAACCTATGTACTGAGATTATTGAATACACTGCTCCAGATGAGGTAGCTGTATGTAACCTTGCGTCACTTGCATTGCCAAAATACGTGACAGAGGATGGATCTTTCGATCACGACAAATTATTTGAAGTAACGTACCAAGCTACCTTGAATCTAAATCGTATCATCGACGAGAACTTCTATCCTGTAGAGGAAGCGAAAAACTCTAACCTTCGCCACCGTCCAATTGGACTCGGTGTTCAAGGATTAGCGGATGCTTATATCATGATGGGGCTTCCATTCGAATCTGAAGAAGCACGTGCATTGAACCGCGAAGTATTTGAGACAATTTACTTTGCTTCCATGTCTGCGTCAAAAGACCTAGCAAAAATTGAAGGGCCTTACGAAACAATCGCAGGTTCTCCGGTGTCAAAAGGAATTTTCCAATTTGATATGTGGGGTGTAACTCCATCAAATCGTTGGGAATGGGATATCTTGAAGGAAGAAGTTAAAAAACATGGTGTGCGTAACTCACTATTGTTAGCACCTATGCCTACTGCTTCTACCGCTCAAATTCTTGGAAACAACGAATGTTTCGAGCCTTACACATCAAACATTTACACACGTCGTGTTCTGTCTGGTGAATTCATTATTGTGAACAAACATTTATTAAAAGACTTAGTTCGTGAAGGCTTGTGGAACAAAGACATGCGTCAAAAAATCATGACTGCTAATGGCTCTGTTCAGAATATTAACGAAGTTCCTCAACGATTAAAAGATCTTTATAAAACGGCTTGGGAGATTTCTCAGAAAGCAATCATTGACCAAGCAGCTGATCGTGGAGCCTATATTTGCCAAAGTCAATCCTTGAATATCTTCATGGAAAACGCAAACTTTGGTAAATTAACCTCAATGCATTTCTACGGTTGGGAGAAAGGATTGAAAACAGGAATGTACTACTTACGTACAAAAGCAGCAACAGATGCCATCAAATTTACCGTAGAAAAAACAGTGGTTGAAGAACCAACTGCGAAATCTTTGGAAGTAGCAGCTGAAGCCATTGCTTGTTCACTCGACAATCCCGACAGTTGTGAAATGTGTTCTGGGTAGAAGCGACGTCAGTCGGTTGTAGACAGAACGGAAATTCACGAGCTTGTCTCGCTAAATGTGTTCTGGGTAGAAGCGACGTCAGTCGCTTATAGACAGAAAAAATTTCGATTAAACGAATTAAATGACAACCCTCGCTTTGCGGGGGTTTTTTTATTCAAAAAAACTTGGACGGATCGCTGAAATGAACAAGACATAAAAATCATTTATCGAAAAAAATACACTAATTTTGCGCTTTCTTTTAGAGCATCATGACAGATTTAAAAAACATCCAAAGCGCCTTAATTTCAGTCTATTACAAAGACGGATTAGACGAAATTGTTCGTGAATTACACAAACACCAAGTAACTATTTACTCTACAGGAGGAACTTTGGCCTTTATTCAAAATTTAGGGATTCCTGTAATTGCAGTTGAAGACCTAACTGGTTTTCCGGAAATCCTTGGGGGTAGAGTTAAAACATTGCACCCAACCGTTTTTGGTGGGATTTTAAATCGTCGTGCATTGCAAGAGGATCAAGATGCCATTGCGAAACATGGTATTCCTTCTATTGATTTAGTGATTGTTGACTTATACCCTTTCGAGGAAACTGTTGCTTCAGGAGCCAGCGCGGAGGATATCATTGAAAAAATTGATATTGGTGGAATTTCCTTGATTCGTGCAGGAGCAAAAAATTTCCAAGATGTGGTGATTATTCCATCTGTTAACAACTATGGAGCCTTTTTAGAAATCCTTCGTGCTCAAAATGGCGCGACAAGTCTTGCTCAAAGACAACACTTTGCTGGAGAGGCCTTTCATGTCTCATCCCATTATGACACCATGATTCATCAGTACTTCGTTCAAAACGATGGCCCTTACTTAAAAGTTAGTATAGAAAAAAGCGAAGCGCTACGATACGGAGAAAACCCACATCAAAAGGGTCAATTTTTTGGTGATTTAGATGCTTTGTTCGATAAATTACATGGGAAAGAGCTTTCTTACAACAATTTATTGGATGTAGATGCTGCAGTTAATTTATTGCAGGAATTTAAAACTGATGGTCCAACTTTCGGAATATTGAAGCACAATAATGCCTGTGGTTTGGCGACCCGTCCAACGTTAAAAGAAGCCTACGAAGTTGCTTTAGCAGCTGACCCTGTTAGTGCCTTTGGTGGAATTTTAATTTCTAATCAACCCATAGATTTAGCTACGGCTACTCTGATAAATGAACTGTTTTGCGAAGTACTCATTGCGCCGAATTATGACGAAGACGCATTGGAGTTATTGAAAAGTAAAAAAAACAGAATCATTCTCGTTCAAAAAGAAATTGCACTTCCACAACAACAGGTTCGATCCATCTTAAATGGTGTACTTGTACAAGACAGAGATGCGAAATCAGAGACAAAAGCAGATTTGGTTGTCAAAACTACGAATGCACCAAGCGAACAAGAAATTGCTGATTTATTGTTTGCTAATAAACTCGTTAAACATACGAAGTCCAATACAATCATTTTAGCAAAAAACGGACAATTATTAGCGAGTGGAACCGGACAAACTTCCCGTGTTGATGCATTAAATCAAGCCATTCAAAAAGCAAAAACGTTTGGTTTCGATTTAAAAGGTGCAGCAATGGCGAGTGACGCCTTTTTCCCATTCCCTGATTGCGTAGAAATTGCACATTTGGAAGGCATTGATGCGGTAATCCAGCCTGGTGGTTCAGTTAAGGATGATCTTTCCGTTGAATATTGTAATAAACACGGAATGCGCATGGTATTTACTGGAGTGCGCCACTTTAAACACTAACTTTGCATATATTTACATTAAATTGTAACCTTTTCTCCGAATCTCTCGAAAAAGGTACAACGTAATCACTAGTTGGACTCAACATGAAATTTTTCAGTTTTTTAACGCAAGAAATTGCGATTGACTTAGGGACAGCAAACACACTCATCATCTGGAATGATAAAGTGGTGGTTGACGAGCCGTCTATTGTAGCTAAAGATATTCAAACAGGCAAGGTAGTTGCTATTGGACGAAAGGCGCAACAGATGCACGGAAAGACTCACAAGTTAATTGAAACTGTACGTCCTTTGAAAGACGGTGTAATTGCCGATTTCCAAAGTGCGGAACAAATGATTCGTGGAATGATTAAAATGATCAATCCAGGGAAAAGTCTTTTCAATCCAACTTTACGCATGGTAATTTGCATTCCATCTGGAATCACAGAGGTTGAAAAACGTGCGGTTCGAGATTCAGCTGAACATGCTGGCGCTAAAGAAGTTTATTTAATTCATGAGCCAATGGCAGCAGCTATTGGAATCGGAATTGATGTAGAGGAACCAATGGGAAATATGATCATCGATATAGGTGGTGGTACATCCGAAATTGCTGTCATTGCGTTGGGTGG
>CANHMH010000091.1 GCA_947461635.1 Flavobacteriales bacterium
GTATCTCCTGCACCGAAAACAGGCAATTGGTTTGCTACTGTTAGTTCTTTTTGAATTTCTCTGATAATGCTCATTTCACAATTTTTTTGCCGTTCAAACAGAAACGGGGTGCAATATTAGTAATTTTTTCTGAATGCAACCATTTTTTACTGAAATTTCTACTCGATTTTTGAAATTCTTTTGATTTTCATCGGATGTGTACCAAAAATTAGGTAAAGGCCCGATAGAATTAATTATAAATAAAGGGACAAAAGAATGAGAAGAAAGATAATACACCCATAAATAACGTACAACTGCTTGTTGTTAACGGATTGTGTTTTTTGTGTTGATTCTTGTTTTTTTCTAGAAATGATGGGTTCCTCCTTTGCTTCTTTCTTTACTACTTTGGGCTGTGTGCTTTGTGTTGGGATAATTCCTTCCCATTGAAAATCGTAATTCTGGCCAAAACGAACGCGGTCTCCCCTTTTCAATAATTGAAAACCGTTTAATCTACGGTTATTGACAAACGTACCTTGTTCTGAATTTAGATCCGTAATGAAAACATTACCCGATGTATCACAAAACAGTTCTAGATGATGAGGGGCTACGTCAACAGACTCAATGACCAATTGATTGTCTTTTGCACCACCAATACGAAGGTGAATCTTATTCATGGCTTTTGAGTTAAAAAAATCTAATCAAAGATACAAATATCCAAAAGAACTCTATGCATTTCAATCAAAACATAGCGAAGTATTCGATAATTGTCAAAAAAAAAGTATTTCGTTAATAAGTTCCTGCTCAAATGTGTTAAACCAAAGGCAACAACTTGTAATTTTATGATTCAGAAAAATCGAATGGGAAAAATAATTGCGATAGCGAACCAGAAAGGTGGTGTTGGAAAAACAACAACAACAATAAATTTAGGTGGATGTTTGGGAGTGCTTGAGTATAAAACCTTAATTGTTGATGCTGACCCACAAGCAAATTCTACTTCTGGAACAGGATTCGATCCGAAGAATGTTCGGAATATTTATGACTGTTTGGTGAATGGACTTCATCCAAAGGATGTCATACTGAATACATCGAATCCAAACTTGGATATTCTACCCTCTCATTTAGATTTGGTCGGGGCAGAATTAGAAATGATCAATCTACCCAACAGAGAGTATTTGTTAAAGAGTACGCTCGAGAAAGTGAAAGACGATTACGATTTCATCCTTATTGATTGTTCACCTTCTCTTGGATTGATTACGGTAAATTCGCTCGTTGCTGCTGATTCAGTAATGATTCCTGTTCAATGTGAATACTTTGCATTAGAAGGATTAAGTAAATTATTGAATACAATTAAAATTGTGCAAGGTCGATTAAACCCAGAATTAGAAATCGAGGGAATGATCCTTACCATGTATGATACCAGATTACGTTTAGCCAATCAAGTTGTGGATGAAGTAAAAACACATTTCCAAGAATTGGTTTTCGATACGGTTATCCACAGAAATACGACGCTTAGCGAAGCTTCAAGCCATGGTACAACAGTTATTATGCACGATGCATCCTCGAAAGGATCTATAAATTACCTTAACTTTGCACGCGAATTGTTACAAAAAAACGATTTGACAAAAATTGGTAACGACGATAAAATAATTGAGATTGATCATGAGCTCTAATTCGAAAAAACAACCCGCATTAGGACGAGGGTTAAGTGCTTTATTACAAAACTCTGATACGGACATCACTTCCATGAATGGAGTCACTGTTGGATCCGTTTCTATGATTGATATCCAACTAATTGAAGCGAATCCATTTAATCCACGAACACATTTTGAGAAAGATGCCTTAGAGGAGTTGCGTTCGTCTATTTTGACTCATGGTATTATTCAACCATTAACGGTGCGAAAACTTGGAAGAGACCGATATCAATTGATTTCTGGCGAACGACGCTTCCGTGCCTCCCAGCTTGCTGGATTAACAGAAGTTCCTGCATATATTCGCATTGCGAATGATCAAACCATGTTGGAAATGGCATTGGTTGAAAACATCCAACGAGAAGATTTAAATGCCATCGAAGTAGCGATTTCATACGAAAGATTGATTGACGAGTGCAAATTAACGCAAGAACAATTAAGTGATAAAGTAGCGAAATCTCGTTCACATATTGCCAATCACATTCGTTTATTGAAATTACCAGCTGTGATACAAGCCGGTGTACGTGATCAATTGATTAGTATGGGACACGCTCGTGCTTTATTAAGTATCACAAATGAAAGCGAACAATTGCTGGCATATCAGCAAATTTTGGATGATTCTCTTTCTGTCAGAGCGGTTGAGCAATTGGTTAAACCTTCTACTGCTGCTAGTCCTGGAAAGACTAAAGGTGAAAAAATAAGTTTGACCTCAACTGAATCGGTTTTTGCATCTTTCCTCAGCGACAAGTTAGGAACGAAAGTTACCATCGATAAGTCAACTGTTGGAAAAGGTAAAGTACAGGTGCATTTCAAGTCTGAGGCTGAATTGAACCGAGTAATGGCACTTTTGAATAAATAATGCCTCGCTTCATTTTCTTATTTCTCCTTTTTATCCACCTGCCAGGATGGGGACAACCACTATTGTTGAAACGCGATAGTTTACCCGAGTATAAAAAAGTAATGATTTATTCTGCCGTTTTACCGGGAGCTGGACAAGTCTACAACAGTATTCATCGTGAAAACGGACCAAAACACGCCATTTGGAAAGTTCCAATTATCTATGCTGCACTAGGAGCTACGGGGTATTTTCTAACCGTAAACAATCAAACGCAGAAGTCACTCAAAACAGAATACACCAATCGGATAAACAATGCAACGAATTTGAATCCAACTTGGGAACTCTATGACGATCAAGCCGTTTTAAGTTTGTATCAATCCTACCTAAATAAGAGGGACATGTCTATTCTAGGTTGCGCCGCTGTTTATTTTATTCAAATTGCTGAGGCAGGAGTTGAAGCCCATTTTCTGCATTTTGATGTTAGCGACAAACTCACGATTCAGGCGACACCGACCTTACTTGGACCAACTTCCGCAGGAATTCATCTAAAGTTGCAGTTTCGTTAAAGTGAAAAACGTATTTTTGTTACTATGAATATTGGATTGATTGGATACGGAAAAATGGGGAAAGCAATTGAAGAAATTGCTCTTACGAGAGGTCACCATATTACGGCGATCGTTAATCGTTCAAATCCGATTCAAAAAGTTGATTGGTCAACGGTGGATGTAGCGATTGAATTTACCCAACCTGATCTTGCTGTACAGCACATGGAAATATGCATGAAAAACCATACGCCAATTGTCGTAGGAACAACTGCTTGGCAGAAAGATTTACCAAAAGTCAATCAATTGGTTTCCGATTTGGGAGGTTCTTTGTTACATGCGAGTAATTTCAGTGTCGGTGTCAACATTTTCTTTGAGATCAACCGGAAATTGGCTGAAATCATGAACAAACACTCCGAATATAAAGTGAGCATGGAAGAGATTCACCATGTGCAAAAATTGGATGCACCAAGTGGAACAGCCGTAAGTTTGGCGACAGACATCATTGAATCACATCAACATTACACGGAATGGCAACTTGCCAATGAAAACATAGGAGATCACAGCATTTCTATCAATGCGCTGCGAGAACCAAATGTCCCTGGAACACACGAAGTTCGTTACGATTCTGAAATTGACACGATTCGCATCGAACACATCGCACATAATCGAACTGGATTTGCACTCGGCGCTGTATTGGCAGCAGAATTTCTGTTCGGCAAAAAAGGAGTATTTACAATGAAAGACGTTTTAAACTAAAGATATTATGAGTTTTTTCTATTTCTATTTATTGATTTTAGTTCACCCATACTTAGCAATGTGGTGGAAAAGTTTTCCTAAAGCAGGACATCAAGCTTGGGAAGCATTGATCCCAGGATACAATTATTACATTGTCTTTAAAATGACTTCCAACAAACCTTGGTGGTCACTTTTGCTGGTATTTCCAGGCGTTCATTTGGCGATGTGGATGGTTGCAAATGTGAGTTACATTCGTCGATTTGGTTTTTTCTCCTTTACTGACACACTGCAAGGAATTTTCTTCCCTTATTTGATTATGGCGAAGATTGCAAATTCAGAAGCAACTTTCGGAAATGAAACAAATTGGTCCAATTCACGTGAAGTGGAAATTAGAAAATGGGGGGACCACATCGTTCTGTTTATGTGTTTACCAGTTATTGGACATGTTTTAGCCTTGGCGCTAGATATGGTGAGTCGCGATAAGCCGGGAGAGAAAACACGTGTGAAAGAATGGGGAGATTCCTTTTTGTGGGCTTTAGTCGCAGCAAGTGTGATTAGAACGTACGTATTTGAACCTTTTCAAATTCCGACAGGATCCATGGAGAAAACCATGCTTGTTGGTGACTTTTTATTCGTAAACAAATTGGCGTATGGACCAAAAGTTCCGGTTACTCCCCTATCCTATCCACTGGTGCACAACATTGTTCCTTTGGTGAATATTAAGTCCTATACGACTTTCGAAAAAGGAACTTATACACGCTTACCTGGTTACCGTAAAATTAACCGAAACGATGTCGTTGTCTTCAATTATCCTTCAGGTGATACGGCGATTGTCGATCCGCGTACACCAAACGGACTAATGGGACACGATTACCACGGAATTGTAAATGAAGAAGCGCGCTATTTATTTGAATCTTCAGAAGAAATTCAATCAAAGGTGATGCAAATGAGAAGCTTGATGCAGGAACGTAAAGTTTCAGCAGAACAAATAGATAGCACGATTAGCGAACAATTGTACAGTTTATTTATTGATTCTCACGAAAAATGGAAAAAGAAAGCTAGAGCTAAATTAGCTGCTGGAGAATTTCCTGGTGGACCTGAAAACCATGTTGGATTGCCAGCGAAACATGGCGGTGTAACATTCAGACCTGTTGATAAACGTGAAAATTACATCAAACGCTGTGTTGGACTTCCCGGAGATGTGTTGCGCGTTGAGAACTCTGTTTTGTATGTAAACGGCAAACCATCAAAAATTACTCCAGGACAATGTTTGAAATACACGATTGAAAAATCGAAGGTGAAATTTCCATCTCCAAGTGAAATGATGACGCGATACGGACTCGAAAATGCTCCTGATGGAACGCGCACTGATTTCGAATCCCGTGAGGCTGATGTGTACATTTTAACCCTTACAAAAAGTGAAAAAGCACGTATTGAGAAGGATTTTAACATTAAACTTTCTACCTATTTAATGCCGGCCTACCGTCATAAAAAAGGATACACTCCAACATCCATGGAGCGCATTGGAAACTTAAGTTATTTTCCGAAAGACTTCAATGTGAATAACACCCCTACAGATTTTCAAGAGTTTAGAGTGCCACGTATGGGACAAAAAATCAAATTGACAGCAGCCAATATTCCTTGGTATCGACGCATCATTACAGCATACGAAGGACATCAATTAAAAGAAACGAAAGCTGGAATTTTCATCGATGGAAAAAAAGTGACAACTTATACCTTTGGTCTTAATTATTACTGGCTAATGGGAGATAATCGTTACAATTCAGCAGATTCACGTGTTTGGGGATTTGTACCGGAAGATCATATCGTTGGAAGAGCTTCACTTGTTTGGTTCTCCAAAAGTGCGTACATGGGAATCCGTTGGAACCGCATCATGAAGATGATTGATTAATGACTGTTTTTCCAACAGCATACTTTCCTTCCATTGATTACCTGCACGCTTTTGCCTTAGCAAAGGATGCACGAATTGAGATGCATGAACATTTTCAAAAGCAAACGATTCGTACGCGCTGTGAAATACTTACGGCAAATGGAATTTTACGTTTGAGTATTCCAACGTTGCACGAAAGTGGACGAAAAATCCCAATAAGCGAGCTTAAGATCGATCATTCCGGAACATGGAAAAACAATCACTGGCGTGCAATCACAAGTGCTTATGCGCTTGCACCCTATTTTGAAGATTATGCTACGGAAATAAAAGAAATCATCTTCGCTAATGACACCTTTTTATGGGAAAAGAATGAGCGTTGTTTGAGACTAATCCAAGACGTTTTAGACCATAAATTAGCGATTAACTATACCGATTCATACATTGGGATAAGCGGTACCCCATCGAAAAACGCTTATTTACAAAATGAAAATTGGGGAAAAAGCAGCTATCAACAAGTCTTTTCTTACGATAAAGAATTCTCCCCGAATTTGTCGATGATTGACCTGCTATTCAATGAAGGTCCCTTTTGTAGAAAGTGGATTTTAGCGACCGAAAATTAATCCGTGGCCTGCTTTCGATTGGAACAATTTATTCCATTTCACTTGGATCACTGTTGGATTCATCATGTTTCCATCGGTGATCACTAAATCTCCGTTCTTTTTGAAGGTCATAGCAGATGGATTTGAAAACGTTGTTTTATCCAACGATGTAAAGTTGACAATTTCACCAAATTGATTGAAAACAACAAGCGAATGATCTCCGCGAGATAATACGTAAATTTCATTTGTTTTTGGATGAACGGCAATAGCAGATGGTGTGAAATTCATTGATTCCAATGTGTCATCAATGATGCTTAAATCCGAATGAGGTGCAATTAACTTATTTTGTATCGCAAAAGCTTCAATATCTTCACCTGAAATTGAGAAGAGTGGTTGAGCGTTCAATTTCTGCTGATTTAAATTGTATGCATAGACAGAACTACTACTATACCCCTCTGTTCGTTCTTCATTTGAGGTCATCAAAAAGAGGCGATGAGATTCCTGGTGAATACACACACTTGTCGCTTCAAATTGCTCGTTGTCCAAATTTAACGTTTTCAAAGAAGCTTCGTCGTAAGGTGAATGGAGAAAATGAATGTGTTTTGCGTCATCAACCAATAACAAGGTTGAGTCCATCGTTGAAATGTTGCAGATTTTCGCCCCAAGATCCCAAGATAGAAATGGTGAAACACTATTTGCAACCATGTCATACATGAAAAGCGAACCATTCTTTTCATCCAAACCGATTAAATGCGTAGAATCAAACAACGTAACATCTGAAAATGGTTGAATCCCCATTGGAAGAGTTTGAACAGAATTCGGATGTTGCAAATCGAAATAACCATCTTCCTTTTGAAAGTTCGTTGCTTTTCTGACGTAGTAGTTTTCCACACCAACTTTTTGCAAAGAACGCGCTGCAATGAAGGACATCGTCGCTAAAACAAATGAAAAGAAGTACTGTTTTTTGTTCATGGTTACAACAAATTTAAGAGAAAAATCGCGTATTTTTATCATCCAATAAAAAATTGTTCATGAGCTATTGTGAATATTGCCGAAAACTACCACTGGGCAACATCCATCGGACATATCACGACACCAAATATGGGATTAAAATTTATGACGATCATGAACTTTTTGGACGATTCATTTTAGAAATAAACCAAGCTGGATTAAGTTGGGACATCATTCTAAAGCGAGAGACTGAATTCCGCATAGCTTTTGATCAATATAACTTTGAGAGGATTGCACATTATTCCGAAGCGGATGTTGCGCGACTCATGAACAACAAGGGAATTATTCGAAATAGAAAAAAAATTGAAGCCGTGATACACAATGCAAATCAAGTAATTGCGTTAAGAAAAGAATACGGAACCTTTTTCGCATGGATTGAATCAATTGAATCAAAAAATACCGAAGAATGGGTTAAACTCTTCAAAAAGAACTTTAAATTTGTTGGAACGGAAATTGTGAAAGAATTTTTATTCAGCATTGGAAAATTGGAAGGTGCACACGAAAAAGATTGTCCAATGTTTCTACCTTTAAAAAAACACTATGAAATCACTCATTATTACAAGTTTTCTCTTTTTAGCTCCACTTTTTTCATTTGCACAAATTAGTTTTGATGGCGGAACAGGATATTTGAAAGGTTTTGGTGCGACAAAGGGATTTACAAATTTGCATTTGGGTGTAGAAATCCCAAGAGCTACAGATCAATCCATTTATGGGAGATTTAGTTATTACTTCCCTGTGAGTGAGCCAATAATCCTCTCAACTTCTGTAACAGCAAATAACATAAATACGAATCCGTATAACTTGATTGTAAACTACGATCGTTCTACCAACTATTCCTTATTTGAAGGAGGAACGCGCAGGTACATTGGAAATGATTATGATTATGGATTTTCAGGATATTCTGGTTCAAACTTCATGGTCATTGTAAATAAAGTAAAAAATAATTATTCCAAATTTGACGCATCTGGTTTATATACTTGGGAAAATAATTATTCACTGAGTCCAGGTGAAGAAAGAGAGGGAACAGTCTTAAGTATTGCCCTTGGACTCCAAGCGGGAGTAAAATATACTTTTCCAGCAGTTGGGACGATTTATGCAGACCTGAGTGGACAATACATACTTTTTGGACAAGCCAGTAATCTCACTGCCTACAACAGCAGTTTGTTGTCTAATCTCTTTTTTATTTTCAATGTTGGATTTAGAAAAGACCTATATTAAACCAAGTTCCTGAAATTCTTTTACCAGGTTATTTGTTGTTTGATTTCCATGAATGATAAAATCCGCCTTCTCATAGATTTCCGCTCGTTCGTTCAGCAGTCGGGACAGCTCATTTAATGGCTCACTCGTTTGCAACAATGGTCTATTCGCATAACTTTGAATTCGACCATGTAATTCTTCTGGTGTCAATTTCAAATAAACAACAGTACCAAGTTGTTTCATTTTCTCCATTAAGTCATTAAAACAAGGAAATCCTCCACCGGTTGCAATCCATTGAGCTTTCGGTGTTAAAGCATTAAAGCACTCCTCTTCCATTTTACGAAAAGCAGCTTCACCTTTGGTGCTAAAAATTTCGGGGATTGAAAGTCCTGTTTGAACTTTAATGTAGGCATCCGTATCTAAAAATGGAAGTCCCGTTTGATTTGCCAAGGCCTTTCCTAGACTCGTTTTACCTGCCCCCATCATACCAACTAAAAAAACCATACGCTTCAAAATCTTATTTTTACTTGAAAATCAGTCCCTTGGTTTTTTTTCATAAATTAAAATCAAATTTACTGTAATAATGTTGTGATAACAAAAGAATAATCATATCTTTGCACCCGAATTAAATGATTCCGTAGCTCAGCTGGTAGAGCAATACACTTTTAATGTATGGGCCCTGGGTTCGAATCCCAGCGGGATCACAAACAAAAGTCCACTTCGAAAGAAGTGGGCTTTTTTTGTTTTTAAAC
>CANHMH010000092.1 GCA_947461635.1 Flavobacteriales bacterium
TCTGAATTCCCAAAGAACCTTGCAGGGAATGAACAAGCGTTTGAAGTAACTATGACCGTGTCGGCACAATTTCCAAACGACGTGAATAATGACCAATCAACATATATCCAACAATTTTATAATTACTACAGCTACGACGACGGAAGTGCTGAGGCTGCTTTTGGACCAACAGGAGTTCAGTCAAGACTTGCTATTTCATATGAAGCGTATGAACCAGATTCCTTAATTGGAATTGCCATGCACTTTGTTCCTTCAGTAACGGATGTGAGTAACAAGTTGTTTTTAATGACAGTTTGGGCCGATGACGGCACAGGAAATCCTGGTCAAGTGTTATATGAAGATGATGTTTTCAATACGAGAAGTCCAATTTATGGCACGAATCAAAATATGTTTATCAAGTATTATTTTCCCGACACCATGAAAATTGCTGTGCCGACCAAATTTTTTGTTGGATGGAGACAATTGGATCAACAAAGATTAAATCTAGGTTTAGACAGAAACATCGATCATTCAGATAAAATAAAATTTAGTGTGGATGGCGGTGGGTCATGGATGACATCTCCTTTTGAGGGAAGTGCCATGATGAGACCGATTTTCTCGACTTCATTGGACCCCATTTTGGGAATAAAAACAACGGAATCAGTTTCTGAATTTCTTTGCTATCCAAATCCTGTTAGCGATGAGCTGATGTTTCAAAGCGAAAGTCCATTGGAAAATGAGTTGAAACTTGTGTATGATGCTTCAGGTCGCTTAGTTTTCAAAACCACAGAAAAATCGATTGCTTTTGCAGCCTTTCAATCAGGAATTTACTTTGTTTCCATTCCTTCAATTTCCTCAAAACCAGTGAAGATCATAAAACAATGACAGAAGAGTTAGTTGTTGATCTTGAGAATGAAGAAGAAGAACTCTTCGAACACCACCGATTTAAAGCTGATCCTGGCCAAGAGTCAATCCGGATAGATAAATTTCTGATTGATCGCATGGCAAACACATCAAGGAATAAAATCCAAGTTGCTGCGAAAAACGGAAATATTCTTGTCAATGGAATAAAAGTCAAGCAAAATTATAAGGTGAAACCTGGTGATGAGGTTTCTATTGTTCTTCCTTATCCTGTAAGAGAGATAGAACTTATTCCTCAGGACATCCCAATCGAGGTGGCATATGAAGATGATGACCTTCTTGTGGTCAACAAACCTGCTAATATGGTTGTTCACCCCGGATATGGTAATTATTCAGGCACATTAGTAAATGCCTTGGTTTTCTATATTCAAAACTTACCCTCTCCACCAAAGGATTACTATGGTAGACCAGGTTTAGTACATCGGATAGACAAACATACTACTGGATTACTTTTAATTGCAAAAACGGAGATTGCGCTTATCGAATTAGCCAAGCAATTTTATAACCGAACAACAGAACGCAGATATCATGCGCTTGTATGGGGTGATTTAGCGTCCGGAGGAACGATAGAAGGTCACATTGGACGCTCACTGAAAAACAGGAAGGTGATGACCGTTTTTAAGGATGGATTACATGGTAAGCCAGCGATTACACATTACAAAATACTTGAGCGCTTTGGCTTGGTTACTTTGATTGAATGTAAATTAGAAACAGGGCGCACGCACCAAATCCGCGCGCATTTTCAATCACTAGGTCATCCGCTTTTCAACGATTCGGAATATGGTGGAAATAAAATCGTGAAAGGCACGCGATCTGCTAGTTACGAACGCTTTATTCAAAATTGCTTTGATTTATTACCAGGGCAAGCTTTACATGCAAAAACACTAGGATTTATTCAGCCAACTACCCAAGATTACTTAGAGTTTGACTCCCAACTACCTACAGGTTTTGCAGATCTCATCGAACGCTGGAGGAACTATTGTTCGGATTTTAAATAAATATTTCTTATTTTTGCTTTCCTTGGATGTATGTCCGAGTTTAAACTACGCTTTATGAAACGATTTTTTATTTTAGCTTTTCTTACGCTTACCTTTACACAGTTGACTTTTGGGCAAAACATTCCGGAGCCTAAATACATTAAAAAAGCCAACGATACATATTACTCAGGAAACTATTTTGAGGCGATTAAAGTGTGTCAAGATGCATACAAAACATTAGGATACAAAGGTACAATTCGTCAAAAAGGTGAAATGGCTTATAAAATTGCTGATTCATACCGCAATATGCAAATTTATGATAAAGCAAATGAGTGGTACGGTACGTGTATTGAGTTGAAATACTTCGATGCTATGCCAGAAGTGTATTTTTATCGTGGAGACATGCAACGCATGTTAAAGGAGTATGATAACTCATTAAAAAGTTACAGAGAGTTCAAAAGACTTGCTCCGAATTCTCGTGTCAAAGAAGTAGAGTCTGCAATCGCAGCTATTGAAAAATACCGCGATTTTGAATCTGAGGAATCAAATTATATTATTAGATGTGAGGATAATAGCACAGTCAATTCAGTGAATTCTAAAGAATTTGATATGGCACCATCATTTGCTGATAAAAAAGGAAAAGTCATTTATTTCGGTTCAAGTCGCAATTCATCAACTGGTGATGGTGTTGATCCAATCTCTGGTCAGAAGTACATGGACATTTTTAGTGCAGAATATGATGCCAGCGGAAAACCGACAAATGTAAAATCAATTGACACAAAAGGTGTTGTTAATACAACTCAAAACGAAGGAACGGCTTGTTTCGATTCAAAAAAGAAAAAATTATATTTCACGCGTTGTCCAAATGCTGAAAAAATGGATTTAGGTTGTCAAATCTGGACTGCAGACTTAAGTGGTGAGGATTTTGAGAATCCGATGCAAATCCCTCTGAAACTGGGCTCGTTTGATGACGCGAAAGACCCAAAAAAGGTTGAAAGTGTTTCAGTTGGGCACCCATGTTTAACGCCGGATGACATGATGCTAATCTTTGCATCTGACATGACAGAAAATGTAGAAGGTGAAAAAAGCTTCGGTGGACGCGATTTATGGTATGTTACATTTCAGAAACGTTCGAAAACTTGGGATTCAGTACCTCACAATATGGGACCTATGTTTAACACCGCTGGGAATGAGTTGTTTCCATCAATTGGTCCAAAAGGTCAACTATATTTTGCAAGTGACGGTTTACCTGGAATTGGAGGTTTAGACATCTTTGTTGCGCAACGTGAAGGGGACGAAAATAAATGGTCTGGTACAAAAAACATGGGTATACCCTTTAATTCTCAAGGAAATGACTACGGAATGTGTGATTTCGATGGCCGAACAGGATTTTTTACTTCAGAACGTAAGACAGCAACAAATAAAGAATACACTTCTGACATTTGGAGTTATTCCATTCCTCCTAACTTGTACGATTTAAGAGTAATTGTTTATGAATCCGGTAAGAAAACGAAAAAATTGGCTGGAGCGAAGGTAACAGTTACAGTTTCCGATGGGACTTCTTGGGAAGGAACAACAGACGCAAAAGGAAAAGTTAGTTGGAATGAAAAACCAGATAAGAAAAGCAGATGGATTCTTGTCGGGAAAGATTTTACGTTAAAAGCTGGTAAGGAAGGTTATTACGAGGATAAACGTGGAGCTAAATTTAGTACAGTAGGGGTAGATCAAAGTCAAACATTTGTTCTAGAGATGCCATTATTACCTATTGGTGAAATTCGCACTCCGGAAGTTCGTTACCCTGTAAGTCAATGGACATTTATTAATGATGCAACTTGTATGAGTAAAGATTCATTGAAGTTTTTGGATAGTATGTTAAGAGAATATCCAAATATCACTATTGATTTGTTCTCTCATACGGATGCTCGTGATACAGATACTAAAAATCAAGTGCTTTCTGAAAACCGTGCGAAGGCAGTTTATAAATACCTAGTAGAAGAAAAGAAAATAGACCCAAGACGTATACGTCCTATTGGGAAAGGAGAATCAGAACCAGCAACCTGGGAGGATGAAAACGGACAAAAAGTAGTTTTAACGGAAGCATATATTAATGAATTCAAGTCAAGTGACCCAGCAAAATTCCAAAAATTACATCAGTTAAATCGACGTACCACGGCAAAAATCACCGGTACTGATTTTAATCCTGATACCGCGCCACCGGCGAATCCAGAATATTCAGTGTTTAAACCACTACCAAAATAAGTTAAAGGCGTTCATTTGAACGCCTTTTTTTGTAACTTAAAGTAATCAATTGATTGCTTTGCTCGAAATTCACTTACAACAACTTTGGTCTGATAAAAGACTACCATTTCACGCATTTCATTTAACCAATGGGAGTCCGATAGAAATCTTTCAGACAGGTGTTTGGAATAAGTCCGGAAGTGGTCCTGACTTCCAATGCGCAAAAATGCGTTTCGATGATTTAACCTGGTACGGTTCGGTCGAATTTCACTTGAAATCATCCGATTGGTATAAACACCAACATCAGTTAGACAAAGCATACGAAAATGTGATTCTTCATGTTGTATTTGAGCACGACCATCCCGTTTATATCAATCATTACCTGCTTCCAACCCTCGAACTGAAATCTTATTTAATAGGGGAGTTTAAATTCCCTTTGAGATATAAGTGGGAAATACACTCAAAAATACACTGCGGGAATCGAATAAGCGCGTTTCCCATCCAATTTAGGCAGATGCAACATCGAACAATTATTGAGCGTATTACTCGAAAGTATTCGCTTAACAGTAATTTAGGCAAAGATATTTTCGGCGAATATTCCATCATTTCAACTGCATTTGGAACGAAAAACAATTGTTTATCTTTCGAACTTCTCACACTTCAAATACCGCTTCAAACGCATTTCACAGAAAGTGAAGATAAAATACTTGAGCGTGTTCTAGCAAATGACCTAGGCTGGAAAGGTAAAAATCTTACTTTAACAAAGGGTCTACGAGCTCGGATTTTTTCTTGGACCAAGTTCATCAGATGGTTTTATACGCAAATGGAAGAAAGAGGAAATGAAGCTCCTTGGAAGGAAGGATTTGTTTACGCCAATATCAAAAGTAAAATGTTGCAAAATAATCTATTGATTAATGCAAAAACATACATCGACATGCATGCTTATCAACGGCAAAACAAAACAAAAAGCGGTATACGTTCAGCCATGAAACATTTAGAATCAATTCCTCCTGAAAAGAACCGAATTAGTTCAATTTGGAAGACGGTAGAAATTGAGGCTAAAAATGCGCTAGAGTCACAAGCTAATCTCGAAATTTATCAGCAATTTTGTACGCGTAGAAAATGCTTAGATTGTAGCGTTGGGCAACAAATATCAAAAATATGAGACGACTTCTTCAGAAAATCATCTTTTTCTTTGAAATGCAATCTTTCGGAGTATGCGAATGGTGGGCTCGAAGACTAGGTTTTAAAACGAGTAAAGTACGGCTTGCATTTATTTATGTCTCCTTTTTAGGTTTGGGTACTCCCATCATTGTTTACTTAATCATGGCTTGGATTTTGGAACACAAACATTACTTTAAGTTCCAACATAAACAGAAAAAATCGATTTGGGACTTATGAGAATTCTTATCACAGGAAGTAATGGATTATTAGGGCAAAAAATAGTTTCCCAGTTGCTTCGGTCAGACATAGTTTTTTTAGCAACGTCATTAGGACAAAATAGAAATCAAGACTGTCCAACGGAGTTCTATACCCAAATGGATATATGCAATGTTTTAGAAATTGCGGATGTTTTTGCAGCTTTTAAACCTACGCATGTCATTCATACTGCCGCCATGACCAATGTCGACACATGTGAACTTGACCCTGAATCATGTCAAAAAGTCAATGTCGGTTCTGTTCAAATGCTCGCAGAACAATGCATTCAATCCGATTGTCATTTTCAATTGCTATCCACTGATTTTGTTTTTGATGGACTCACCGGTAACTACAACGAAGAAGCTAAACCGAATCCACTAAGTGTTTACGCCACATCAAAAGTTCAAGCCGAGGCGATTGTACAACAATTGCCAGCATTAAATTACTCCATCGTACGAACAATCATTGTCTATGGAACTGGAAATAACTTATCGCGCTCTAACATAGTTGTATGGGCGAAAGAAGCATTAATGAACGGACAAGAGTTAACAATAATCGATGATCAGTTTCGCGCACCAACATGGGCCGATGATCTCGCCTGGGCCTGTATCCGGATTTGTGAATTAAATGAAAATGGTATATTTCACATCGCTGGACCTGAAACGATGTCCATCTTTCAACTTGTTGAACGTATTGCACAATTTTATGGATTACCGATGAGTCAGGTCAAAAGAACAGACAGTTCAACCTTGAATCAACCCGCGAAAAGACCACCGAAAACAGGCTTCAATTTGTCAAAAGCACATGCTCGATTAGGTTATGCGCCAAAAAAATTCGAAGAAACCCTCGGTCTACTATGAGGCAAGTCCTTTTCTTCAATTAATCGGACGAAGTACTTTTATCTATTGCCGTTTTCATTGAAAATGATATATTTGTTTTCACTAAATTCATGCTATGTCACTTTGGAGAAAAAAATCACTTGTAGATTTACTGGCGCAAGCCGAAAATAGTCAGATGAAACGCACCCTCGGTGCAGGAAGTTTGATCGCATTAGGAATCGGAGCCATCATCGGAGCTGGATTATTCGTTCGTACTGCTGCTGCTGCATCGGAAGCTGCTGGATCAGGAGTTACCCTTTCATTTATTATTGCAGCCATCGGCTGTGCGTTAGCTGGACTTTGCTACGCTGAATTTGCGTCCATGATTCCAATCTCTGGAAGTGCCTATGCGTATTCCTTTGTGACCATGGGTGAATTAGTAGCTTGGATCATTGGTTGGTCATTAATCATGGAATATGCCCTTGGAGCCGCAACTGTTTCCATTGCTTGGAGTGAGTACCTCAATAACCTCCTCGGAAATGCCATACCATACGAGTGGTGCCATTCACCTTTTGAAAGCATGTACAAGGTTTCACAAGAAATGGTTGTTCAAATTCAAGCTTTACCTGGACATTGGGAAGGAATAGAAAAAGGTATTTTAAGTGCTGCTCAATACGAGAATTTGCCTTCAGATATCATGAGTAAAGTTACCATTACCAGTGGATTCATTAATGCTCCGGCTCTTATTATTCTTTTAGCCTTAACGCTTTTATTAATTAAAGGAACGAAAGAATCAGCAACTGTTAATGCGATTATCGTTTTTGTTAAAGTAGCGATTGTCTTGGTATTCATCATCATCGGATGGCAATTCATCAAACCAGAGAACCACACACCGTATTTAATTCCAGAAGGTACCTTTGGACACGAAGGATTCTTTAAATGGGGTTGGGGTGGAGTACTTGGTGGTGCTGGAATTGTATTCTTTGCATTTATCGGTTTTGACGCCGTAAGTACGACAGCGCAAGAAGCAAAAAATCCAAAACGTGACATGCCAATCGGAATCCTTGGATCATTGGCGATTTGTACCGTGTTATACATCCTTTTTGGTCACGTATTAACAGGTGTGGCGAATTGGAGTGAATTTGCAACTGCTGGAAAAGAAGCTTCTGTTTCTTATGCAATTAAAACATACATGGCAGGTTACGAATGGTTAGGAACGGGAGTAACACTCGCGATTTTAGCTGGATTCTCCTCTGTGATCCTTGTGATGTTAATGGGACAAAGCCGCGTATTTTTCTCCATGAGTCAAGATGGATTAATTCCAGCTGCATTTGGGAAATTACATCCGAAATTTCAAACGCCATACATTGCAAATTGGATGTTATTCATTTTCGTTGGAGCATTCGCAGCTTTCGTTCCAGGTAGCGTTGCTGGAGATTTGACGTCATTCGGAACCCTGTTTGCATTTATTTTAGTTTGCGTAGGAATTTTAATCATGCGTAAAAGCAATCCTGAATTAAAGCGACCATTTAAAACACCATTGGTGCCCATCGTTCCAATTCTAGGCGTTTTGGTTTGTACGGCAATGATTGTGTCCTTAGACCTAGCTACCCTACAAGCTGCTGCTTTATGGATGGCACTAGGATTAATCATCTATTTCACATACAGCCGTAAAAACTCACATTTGCACCCGAAAAAATAGACGATCATTCGGACTTATTGATATAAAATTGAAACTGTCTTCTCCATAGGAGAGGACAGTTTTGTTTTAACTAAACAAAACTACTATGGAATCAAAATTAAAACAATCACTCGGGTTATTAGATGCTACCTTGTTGGTCGCTGGGTCAATGATTGGCTCGGGTATTTTCATTGTAACAGCTCCAATGATGCGTGATATTGGTTCTGCAGCATGGATGATTGTACTTTGGGTTCTGACAGGCCTAATTACCATTTTTGCGGCACTCAGCTATGGTGAATTAGCGGGAATGATGCCAAATGCTGGTGGACAATACGTTTATATCCAACGAGCATATGGGAAAATGATGTCCTTTCTATACGGATGGACCGTTTTCACGGTTATTCAAACAGGTGTAATTGCCGCTGTTGCCGTTGCATTTGCAAAATACGCTGGAGTTTTCTTTCCTGTTTTAAATGATACCTTTTTAGAAACTGCCCTAGTCAATATTTCCTACGGACAATTAGTTGCAATTGGCAGTATTATGGCGTTAACAATACTTAATTCTAGAGGCGTGCAAAATGGTAAAATCCTTCAATTGATTTTTACATCTGCGAAGTTATTTGCTTTATTTGCACTCATTGTTTTAGGTTTGGCTATTGGATTAAAATCGGATGTGTTCACGCAGAATTTTGATCACATGTGGAACGCATATAAAACAGTTCAATTACCAACTGGAGAATTAGATGTCATTCCATTATCCGGATTCGCCTTAATGGGCGCTTTAGGAGCAACAATCATCAATTCCTTGTTCTCCTCTGATGCATGGAATAACGTGACGTTTATTGCAGGAGAAATTAAAGACCCGAAAAAAAACATACCAAAAAGTCTGTTCTTTGGAACTACCATTGTGACCATTATTTACATTTTGGCAAACCTTGCCTATTTAGCACTTTTACCAAAAGGTGGAGATCCGATGGCAACGGATGCATTAGGACAAGGAATCATGTTCGCAGCAAATGACCGCGTTGGGGCAGGTGCTGCATCCGTCATTTTTGGTGGACTTGGAATAACAATGATGGCTGCTCTAATCATGATTTCAACCTTTGGATGTAATAACGGACTCATTTTGGCAGGATCACGGTTGTTTTACGCGATGTCCTCCGATGGATTATTTTTTAA
>CANHMH010000093.1 GCA_947461635.1 Flavobacteriales bacterium
CAGATAAGTGCCTTTTTTAAATCGAGTTGCTCTGTAAAATAATAGCTTGCTGCCGAATGATAATCGTTCGCCGTTGCTGTACTTGTTGAAAGGGTTTTTTCGATGCTTTGAATGACCTTTTCCTTTGTGTTTAGGGTAAATGGAACCGATGCCTGAATTTTATCCCAAGTGATGTTCAATACTGCCCCATTAAATTCCATATTGTCAATGGAAATTGTCAAGTTTTCCGTAGTCATTGGCATGATACTCACTTTCGCAACTACGGATAAAGCTACTTTTGATAACTCCCATTTTTCTGGTAATCCCCAGTTCGTTGTATCGGTATAAAAATCGATTACCCATCTATCAGCATTCGGTGTGGCAAAAATAGCGTAAGTACCAGCTTTCAATACTTCAGACCCAAAAATCAACTCGTCATTCGTCGTGATTTTGGTGTTTTCATTTGCGCCTAACCTCCATCTTTCACCAAAAGGGATGAGTTCACCAAAAATTTTACGTTCGTTCACTGCTGGACGAGAGTAACTGATACGAATATCTGAAAGTCCAACTCGTTGTTCAACTTTTGCCACGGGACTTGCTTTTGGCGTTTGCACTTGTGCTTGCGTAAAAAGGGAAATGCAAATAAAACTTCTAAGAATAATTTTTTTCATGTGTATTTATTTTTTATGGTTGATTTTTTTGTATTTCAAAATTGGTTTCTACTTCCCAATTCGCTCTAATTTTAACAGGTGTATTGAATAACAATACTTCTTCGGCTAATGTTTTGGATTCTGGTGAAATTGGGTCCCATTTTCCATTTTTGTTATGATCTAAAATGATTTTAAACGTGTATTCGCCGGGTAATAAGTTCGGAAGACTTATTTTGTTTGTCTCTTGAAAAGCTAAAGTTCGAATCAATTTGTCTTTTTGAAGAACATGAATAATTCCGGTAGAAATGGAATCTGTAAATTGAATGGTTAAATCACCGAAATCTCTATCTTGCTTCCATTCTATTTCTTTTTGAAATTTATAAGAGACATTTTTTGTCTTTCCAAGTATAGCACCTTCAGCTATGGATAATTGAAATTTTTTCGCGAATTTCTTTGGACGTATTTCGAATTCATTGGCAAGAAAATCGACCTCAAAAGAGACCAGACTACTATCTTCCATGTTCCTTAATTTTATTTTGCTTGTATCTAGCCATTGAATGAAATCGGAACAGGATAAGTGAAAGCGATCTTGCATGCCTTCTTTTTCGATCAATTGAACGGCAATTTTCGCTGCTTGTTGCTTCGGAGTATTGCGAAGAAGAAGTGTATCCTCGGCGATGATGAGTTGCAAATCAATTTCTTTCACTTCGCCAATCGAAACCAAAATACTGTCCTCTCCTATGCCGATAAATTGATTGATGTCACGTGTTCGTCCATTCAATTGTATGTTCGTTCCATCCACATCAGACGGAACGTGTAAACCGATGATTCCAGGTGGAATCAATCGCGCGTTTTTCACCTTATCTTCTTGAACAGGAAGAGAAACAGGAACGAGGAGCGTATCCGACATATCGGAGCCAAGGGTAATGGCATCCCAATCATAACCTTGACTTTCGGATGCTTGAATGTGTAGATCTTGGTTTTTGTCCGTAAATGCTTTGACGAAATAACTTCCAGCTCGCAAGGCTTCAAAGTGGGCAATTCCATTCGTCTGACTTTGTGTAAAATAACGTGGAGACTCATCTTCGAAATTTGGGTAAAGTCCAACAGTGACTTTCGAAGTCCACTCTTTTGTGAAGGCATCGAAAATGCGAACATATAATGAAAGTGAATCAATTACTTTACCTGTGGAAAAAGTGAATTTCATGAGTGAATCGTTCCCCTCTGTGACATCTTTCACGGCAGCATTCAGATAAAGGGTGTACGTTGTATTCTTCTGCAGTGAATCATCAAAAGAAATAGAAAGAGTTTTCTTCGCTAATTGGCATTTTAGTTTTGAATCTGCTGGAACTAGTACAATTTGTTCCGATGCTTTATTCAATTCGACATATTCATCAAAGGTTATTTCTATGACTTTTTTGGAAAAGTTCAATTGTTTATCTCTTAAATTCGACGAGGTGATTTGCGGGGCAATTTCATCTTTAGGCCCACCGTTAATCGTGCCAATCTGACCACATGATTGAATCAATAAAACAACAGTGATTAATGCAAAGAAACGAGCCATGTACAAAGTTCAGATAAATATTTGACATCGACCTCATCGAAATCACTTAGTTGATCACTATCTACATCTAATACTCCAATCACTTCGTTCGCTTTCATCAGAGGAATGACCACTTCACTTTTGGACAATGAACTGCACGCGATGTGACCGGGAAACGTTTCTACATCTTGGACAAGAATGGCCATTTTTCGTTCCCAACTAGCGCCACAAACTCCTTTTCCATAGGTAATTCGCGTACAAGCAACGGGTCCTTGAAAGGGGCCTAAAACAAGTTGCTTGTGATCCACCAAATAAAATCCAACCCAAAAGAATCCAAATGCCTCTTTTAGTGCCGCGGAAGTATTTGCCAAATTAGCAATCCATGAGGACTCATTTTCTGTCAAAGCGTAAATCTGAGGCAGTAAAGACTCGTATTTTTCGTTTTTTGTTTGGCCTGAAATGATAATTTGTTCGGACATATATCAATTTTAGCAAATTTGACGTTTTTACTCCGATTAATCAAGATTTTCAACTATATTCATATTAAAATCACATACTATGCTTTCAAGAATTCAGTTTGAAAAGGTTCTATTTCTAGACATTGAAACAGTTCCTCAAATTTATCAGTATCAAGACCTAGATGAAAAAGGACAAGAACTTTTTTATGCGAAGAATAGATTTCAAGTAAGTCCAGAAAAAAACATCGATACCATTTACAATGAAAAAGGTGGAATTCTATCAGAGTTTGGCAAAATTGTGTGTATTTCTGTGGGAATGGTTCGAGAAACCTCTACAGGTAAAACAATTCGATTGAAATCATATGCGCACGAGGATGAAGAAACCTTACTTCGACAGTTTAAAAAGCTGTTGGAAGAACATTATAATACTGCCTATCACGTAATTTGCGGACATAACTCGAAGGAGTTTGACATTCCTTACATCTGTCGACGCATGTTGATTAACGGGATCTCTCTTCCAGGAATTTTAGATATCGCAGGTAAAAAACCATGGGAAGTTAATCACTTAGATACCTTGGAGCTTTGGAAATTTGGTGATTATAAAGCGTTTACTTCTTTAGCATTACTGTGTCACGTTTTCAAAATCCCTACGCCTAAAGATGATATTTCTGGTGCGGATGTAGCTCGTGTTTATTACGAAGAAAACGATTTAGATCGCATTCGAATCTATTGTGAAAAAGACGTTGTTGCCCTCATTCAATTGTTGTTGCGTATGCGTGGTGATGCATTGGTGGAAGAGGATAATATTTCTTCGGCGAATTAAATCTAGCAAAGGATTTACGTTGAAAGCACTTCCATTTCTAAACATTGATTAGCTTTAAACCCGAATTGAATTAAATGACGGAAGACAAGATTATTCTTGGTATTGACCCTGGAACTACGGTGATGGGATATGGACTCATTCATGTGAAGAAGAATCAACTCCACATGCTGAATTTTGGCATCATCCAATTAAATAAATTAGCGAATCATCCAGACAAATTAAAACGAATCCTTGATCGATTAAACGGACTCATTGCTGAGTATAAACCCGATGAAATGGCGATTGAAGCACCCTTTTTTGGAAAGAATGTGCAATCGATGCTGAAACTAGGACGTGCACAAGGAGTGGCGATTGCTGCCTGCTTGAACCACAACATTCCTTTTGAGGAATACACTCCAAGAAGAATCAAACAATCCATCACTGGAAGTGGAGCCGCCTCAAAAGAACAAGTGGCTGCCATGCTTCAAAAACTGTTGAATTTTCAAGACATGCCAAAATATCTGGATGCAACGGATGGATTGGCCGCCGCAGTTTGTCACCATTTCTCCAATGGTATAGGAGAGCACAATAAAACAAAAGGTGATTCTTGGACCGCATTTTTGAATGATAATCCCAAAAGATTAAAATCCAAGTAACTTGGTATAAACATATGTCAGAAATTAAAGTTTACACAGACGGTTCTTCCCGCGGGAACCCAGGCCCAGGTGGATATGGAGCGATTCTCATTTTTGGAAATCAACGAAAAGAACTTTCTGAAGGATTTCGAAAAACGACAAATAACCGCATGGAGTTATTGGCTGTTTGTGCTGCATTGGAGAAAATCAAATCTGACAAATACCCCGTAACCGTTTATTCTGATTCCAAGTATGTCATCGATTCCATTACCAAAGGATGGGTTTTTGGTTGGGTAAAAAAAGACTTCAAAGACAAAAAGAACAAAGACCTTTGGTTGCGTTATTTAAAATCGCACAGTCGCTTCAAATTGAAGTTTGTTTGGGTAAAGGGTCACGCAGGACACGCAGAAAATGAACGATGTGATGATCTAGCTGTTCAAGCGGCACTACAAGGACCACATTCCATAGATGCTTTTTTCGAAAAAGAAGCGAACTAAACCAAAACCGATGAGTACCAACGTGCAATCGATTCGTAAGATTCTCCTTTGCGTGTAGCCATGTTTTGCACTTGCTCCTCTGTAATTTTTCCAAGTCCAAAATATTTTGCATCTGGATGTGCAAAGTACCAGCCACTCACAGATGACGCCGGTATCATTGCTAAACTTTCAGTTAAAGAAACGCCAATAGACTCAGTTGCATTCAACAAATCGAAAATCGTATTTTTTTCCAAGTGATCCGGACAAGCAGGATATCCTGGTGCAGGACGAATACCGCGGTATTTTTCTTGAATTAATTCTTCCTTCGAAAAATCATCCGTGTTTTCATAGCCCCAATATTCGGTTCGAACAAGGTGATGTAAATACTCCGCCAACGCTTCGGCTAATCGATCGGCTAATGCTTTCACCATGATAGAGCTGTAGTCGTCATGATCTTTTTCAAATCTTTCCTCGTGTTCATCTAGGCCAATTCCAGTTGTCACCACAAATGCACCAATGTAATCTTGTTTCCCACTCTCTTTGGGCGCAATAAAATCAGACAAGGCAATATTTGCTTGTCCAACTGCCTTTTTCGTTTGTTGTCTTAGGGTACGTTGAATAAAAACGGCTTCATTATCTTTCGTTGAACCGTGAATTTCAATGTCGTCACCGTTACTATTTGCGGGATAAAGCCCAAAAATAGCTTTCGCTGTTACCCACGATTCACTCACCATGGATTTCAACATTTTTTGCGCATCCTCGAAAAGATTTGTAGCCTCAATTCCAACAATGTCATCTTTTAATATGGCAGGAAATTTCCCATGTAGTTCCCATGTCTGGAAAAAAGGAGTCCAGTCAATATAAGGCACTAATTGATCTAGAGAAACTTCCAATTCATGTGTTCCTAGTTTCTTTGGTACGGCAATGTTCACTTCGGAAAAATCGAGCGATGATTTATTCGCTCTAGCATCTGAAAGCGATAACACATCCTTGGCAGCACGGTGTTTTTCATGGTGTTCACGCAAACGAATGTATTCGTCTTTCAAATTCGCAATAAACGCCTCTTTTTTTGGCCCAAGTAAACTTTCGACAACCGTAACTGAACGCGAGGCATCAAGTACATGAACTGCTTGTCCGGCATTGTAAAACTGATCGATTTTCACCGCTGTATGAACTTTAGATGTTGTTGCTCCTCCAATCAATAATGGAATACTCAATCCTGCACGCTCCATTTCTTTTGCCATGTGAACCATCTCATCCAAACTTGGGGTGATGAGTCCACTTAATCCAATGACATCTACTTTTTCTTCAATAGCTGTTTGAATGATTTTTTCCGCTGGAACCATGACACCAATGTCAATCACTTCATAGTTGTTACACGCAAGAACGACTCCCACAATATTTTTTCCAATATCGTGAACGTCACCTTTTACAGTAGCCATTAATATTTTTCCAGCGTAAGAACTTTTCCCGTCCTTTTCTGCTTCAATGTATGGAAGTAAATACGCCACGGCTTTTTTCATCACACGTGCAGATTTCACGACTTGTGGAAGGAACATTTTGCCACTTCCAAATAAGTCACCAACGGTGTTCATGCCGTCCATCAAGGGACCTTCAATCACTTCAATTGGTCGCTCAAATAAATGCCTACATTCTTCCACATCCTCGTCGATGAATTCCACGAGTCCCTTCACTAAGGCATAAGACAGGCGTTCTTTGACAGGTGCATTTCTCCAACTTAAATCAATTTCTTTTTTCTTTCCATCGCCTTTAACGGTTTCAGCTAATTCCAATAAACGCTCAGTTGCATCTGGACGACGATTTAACAAAACGTCCTCAACAAATTCCAATAGTTGTGGCTCAATGTCGCTATAAACTTCCAACATGCTTGGATTGACAATTCCCATGTCCATGCCATGTGCAATCGCATGATAAAGGAATGCAGAATGCATGGCTTCGCGTACTTTATTGTTTCCTCGGAAGGAAAAAGACACATTCGAAACGCCTCCGCTCACATGTGCTCCAGGTAGATTTGTGCGGATCCATTTTGTAGCCTTGAAAAAATCTACTGCATTGTTATTATGCTCTTCCATTCCAGTTGCAACTGGAAAGATATTTGGATCAAAAATGATGTCTTCCTTGGCGAAAAACACTTCTTTGGTGAGGATGTCATATGAGCGTTGGCATATTTCAATCCGTCTTTCATAACTATCCGCTTGACCATTTTCGTCAAAAGCCATGACAATTACTGCCGCGCCATAGCGCTTTATTTTTTTTGCTTGTTCAATGAATTTTTCTTCACCTTCTTTCAATGAAATTGAATTAACAATCCCTTTTCCTTGAACGCATTTTAATCCGGCTTCAATGATTTCCCACTTCGAACTATCAATCATTATGGGAACGCGTGCAATATCTGGTTCGGCAGCGATGAGGTTTAAGAAACGAATCATGGCTTCTTTGCCATCAATCATTCCTTCATCCATGTTGATGTCGATAATTTGCGCGCCACCTTCGACTTGTTCTCGTGCAACGGCTACAGCAGCTTCATAATCGCCTTCTTGAATCATGCGTAAAAATGCCCGTGACCCGGTCACATTGGTGCGTTCACCAATATTGATGAAGTTACTTTCTGCATTTACAATGAGTGGTTCGAGTCCGGATAATTTCAATGAATTTGACATTTTTTCGTGGAAAAGTGGGTTATGCTAGGTTTATTTGACGTGGTGCGTAATTTTTGGCGATGTCAGCGATTGCTTTGATGTGTTCCGGAGTTGTTCCACAGCAACCACCAATAATATTGACTAATCCTTCATCGAGGAAAGTCTTGATTTGATTTGCCATCATTTGTGGACTTTCTTCGTATTGTCCAAATTCATTTGGGAGTCCGGCATTTGGATGTGCACTGACAGCAAACGTTGATTTTTCATTCAATATCTGTAAATATGGACGCATCATTGACGCTCCTAATGCACAATTTAATCCGATGGACAGCAAAGGCATGTGAGAAAGTGAAATCAAAAATGCTTCGGTTGTTTGTCCGGTTAAGGTTCGACCACTTTGATCCGTGATTGTTCCCGAAACCATAATTGGAAGTTTTATTTTTCGTTCTTCAAATACTTCGTCAATCGCAAAAAGTGCTGCTTTTGCATTGAGCGTATCAAAGATGGTTTCAACGAGCAGAAGATCCACTCCTCCATCCATCAACGCATTGACTTGGTGTTTGTATGCAAGTACAAGATCATCAAAATTGACAGCTCTGTAGCCAGGATCGTTTACATCTGGAGAAATCGATGCGGTTCGATTCGTAGGTCCAATGGATCCAGCGACGAATCTTGTTCGATCTGTGAATTCAGCACAAACTTCTTTAGCTATTTTCGCGCTTTCGAAGTTAATGGCGTAGACAGCGTCCTCTAGTCCGTAATCAGCTTGCGCGATGGTTGTTCCGGAGAAAGTGTTTGTTTCAATGATGTCTGCGCCTGCTTGCAAGTATTGTCGATGAATGTCTTTAATGATTTCAGGTCTTGTAATCGACAATAGGTCATTATTTCCTTTTAATGGTTTGTCATGTTGTTCAAACGCACCTTCACGGAAGTCAAATTCTTCCAAATGATGGCGTTGAATCATGGTTCCCATGGCTCCGTCTAAAACTAAAATACGTGTAGCTAATGCTGTTTCTAATGCGCTTTTCATGTGCGTGTAATAACAAAGAAATGTGTCGGAAACAACGGTTGTTTCAACTTATCTTTTTCCTAAATCAGGAATCGGATTTGGCACCTTTTCCATGAAGGCAGGTTGCCAAGGTTTCGTAGGGCCAGTCCCTCCACCTTTCTTTATAAGTTTATTTAAATGAACGTGTCCGCAAAATTACGTCATTTTTCTTTTTTTTACTAATTTCAAATCGATGAAACACACAAACATTTTTTCGGCACTGAAAATTGCCGTAATTGGAATCCAAGGACTATTTTCAGAGAGTCGGAATGCTCGGATTCAATTAGTCATTTTCTTACTGGTTTTAGTAGCTGGAAGTATCGTTGGGTTGAATCGATTTGAATGGCTTTGGCTGCTTATTGCAAGTGCAATTGTTTTGGCATTGGAGGCTGTGAATACAAGTATTGAATTATTAGCGGATGTTTATACGTTAGAGTTCAATTTAAAAATCAAACAAGTGAAGGACATCGCAGCTGGAGCAGTATTAATTGCCAGTATTTTTGCTCTCATCGTTGGGGCCGTCATCTTCATTCCTCATTTACGCGCAATGTTTCCATTGTAAGGTATAGCGATTTCCAGAGCTAGAATGAACGACATTTTTCATCTCTAATTGAAATAGAAGCACATTTAATTGAGAAGTACTTAAGCCTGATTTCATGGCAATCATATCTATGTGTGCTTCCTTTAGTTCAACTAAGGTTTGGTAAACCTTTAATTCATTTTCTTCTAGTTCAGGAAATAATTCAAGTTGTTTTTGTGGCATGTCTAAATGCCAATTCATAAACGTTAAAAAGTCAGTGCCATTCTGAATCAAATGAGCCTTCTGTTTTTGAATGAGCCAATTACA
>CANHMH010000094.1 GCA_947461635.1 Flavobacteriales bacterium
AATGATGTGGATGGTGTCATTATTGCCAACCCGCGCATTCCTTATTCCGACACTAGTCTTTACATCATTGATCAATTTGTGATGCGTGGTGGAAAACTGATGGTTTTTATGAATACCCTCTGGCACAGCGAGGATAGCTTGATGAGCAAAGGCATGACGCATACAACCAGAAAATACCTCAAATTGGATAAACTCTTGTACGATTATGGCATCAACGTTCGAGAAAATTATTTGATGGATGTGCAATGTGCACCGAAAATTGTTCCCTTTGCTGAATCAACCTTTATCCCTTGGTTTTTTCACGTTTTAGCAACTCCTTCCAAACACCCAATTACTAGAAATGTTGATCCAATTTTATTGAAATATGCCAATGAAATTAGTTTTGTTGACTTGCCCAATATCAAACAGACAACCCTTCTCACTTCCTCCACGAATTCGATTCCTTCTGGCTTACAGCCATTTTTGAACTTAGGTCTTCCACTCAATTACGGGAAATCTCCCAAGTTAATTGATAATCCAGAAGATCCAACTAATAAGTTATGCTTAGGTGCGATGGTAGAAGGTTACTTTCAATCCAGGTACACTAACCGCCTTGCACCTGAAATGGACAAAATGAAATCCACAAAATATGCCTTTCTACCGAAAAGCCAAAAAGAAGGCAAGGTTTTGGTCATTGGAAACGGTACTTTCTTTGCAAACACCTATGACTCCATCCCAAATCCAAAGGGCATGAATTATTTGTACCGACCAAATGGATTCAATGAACTTAAAATGGATTATAACCTCTACCAACAACGTATTTCTTTGTACTACGGTAACCAGGAACTTTTTCAAAACATCGTTGATTACATGATGGGAGACAATTCTGTTTTAGATATTCGAAGCAGACAAATTGATATTAAAGAAATTGATAAAGAAAAAGTGCAAAAATTTGCTGGATACTACAAAACCATCAACATGCTTTTACCTTTAGGAATCATCATTTTGTTAAGTGTCTTGATGAACTTCATTCGCACGAAACGCTACGCGAGAAAATAAAAAATACATGAAAAAAATAATCACCCTTATTTCCTTAGCGGCCGTTCTAGTTATTCTCGGTTGGTTTGCTTTCGATTTATCACGCAAGGACGGGATTTCTGATTCAGAATACATAGAATTCGCGGTAAAAGACACGAATTCGGTAACAAAAATCATTATTTCCGATGCCTTTTCAAACACGTTTACCCTTGTAAGAAAAGGAAATGAATGGACCGATAAAGATGGTGGTTGTATTATGCAGTCAAGTGCACATTATATTTTGGAAGCACTTGGAAACATCTCTCTAAAAGGATATCTGTCAAAAGAAAGTCATAAGCAGTTTATTAAACTGATGTCAGCAAGCCACACGAAAGTTGAGATTTTTCAAGATGGCGAATGGACGAAAACCTGGTATATAGGTCCTTCTGCGCAAGACCATAACGGTCAAATCATGTTATTGGAAACCGCTGAAGATGGAAAAAGTTCAAAACCAGTAATGATGCAAATTAAAGGAATGACCGGCATCATTGAACCACGTTTTTTTGCGGATCCTAGAAAATGGGCTTGTACGAACATTTTCGAATTAGAAATGGAAGAAATTGCGAGTGTTGATATTAAATATCCGAAAGAACCTTACCGTAATTTTAACATTACAGCGAATAGAAATCGCTTTAAACTCACACAGAATGGTAAAAAAATACCCAATGTCGATACGCTCAATATCTACCGATATTTACAGGGATATAAGAACATTCACTTTGAATTGGCAAACTACGAATTATCGAAAAAGCAATGCGATAGTTTAAAACAAACAACACCATTTTGTGTGCTTTCATTGCGGGAGAAAAATGGGATGTCAACGAAATTACGCATGTTTAAAATTGAGACGAAAGAAGCACAACGAAATGAATTCGGAGAAATGGAAAACATGGACATGAACAAGTTCTGGTGTCAATTGCCAAATGGTGAATTGGTCAAATGTCAATACTTTGTTTTCAATCCACTGATTATGGGTTATGTTTTCTTCCCTGAGATGGAAACTGCTTTCCCGAAAAAAACTCCGTAGCGCAGTCGTTACCGCATGAAGTCGATACTTAAACTTTCTATTATTCCGATTATTTTTATTGGGATGGATTTGTTCTTTCGAGGTGAACTTCTGACCTTATACAGTCGAAATCAATTGTTGTTTTATTCGTTTTCCGTCCTTTTATCCATCGGATTTCTCGTTTTATTGATGTTGATTTTAAAACTGACCGAAACAAAACGTTTTTTGTTTTTTAGTATTTCCCTATTCGTTTTTATCCCCTTATTTTTCTCCTACATCGGATCGTATGCATTCTTCTCGCTGAACGGTATTTTCCCAAATTATTACACCCTATTATACTTCAAAACAGAACCCAAAAGTGCGCTGATGATCATTCGGGACGTGAGTGGCTGGAAAGAAATTCTTTTCTTTTTTGTTGGATCCATTTCCATGTTGTTTTTTATTCGCTGGTTCGTTAAAAATCACGTTCCAAGAATTGATGGAAAGGTTATTCTGGGATTATCCATTGTTCAACTCATTTTATTCGAAGTGTTGATTTCAAAACACCAACGCTTTGATCAATGTGCAACCGTTGATACAAACTTTGCCGCTTGTGTGCAACGAAACGCCTTCAGCTGGGATGAACATTTGAACTTTAAAGGGAAAGGACTTTCCGTACATCATCCGGCACAATTACCGAAAGTCAATTCTAACAAGAAACTAAACATCATCGTTGTTATTTTTGAAAGTTTCCGAAAAAACAGCTTGCAATTATATGGACATCAGCGCCAAACTACACCAAGGCTCATGGCTTTTGCAAAAAAGCATTCCAATTCCTTTTATCAATTTGATCAGCCTTTAAGCATTGCCTCAACAACGATGCTTGCTGTCCCAGGAATCATGACCGGAATTGGACCTTATCAAGATTCAAGTGTGCTCTACCATCAACCGATGATTTTTGAGATGGGCAAGCAATTGAATTACCGCACATTTTTCTTATCGTCCCATACCTTGAAATGGTATCGATTCGATCAATTTTACAAGAAAGCTGCGATTGACTATGTTTGGAATAAAGACGTTTCAAAATTGCCCTTTTTCAATGACCTCGGAATCAACGATGCCCAAACAATACATGTGGCCATGAAACAAGTGCAGCAAAATGCAAAACCATTCTTTGGGGTCATTCAATTGAATACAACTCATTTTCCTTTTCATGTTCCAAAAAAATTTGAACGATGGAATAATAACTTTAGTGACAGCTATGACAATGCCGTTCGTTACCAGGATGAACTTCTTGGACAACTTTTCGAAGACCTTCGTTCGAAAAATCTACTCGAGAATACGGCCATTTTCTTCGTGAGTGACCATGGTGAATCGTTGATGGAACATCGAAATCTCGGTCATGCAGAAACAAATTATACCGAAACCATCTCCATTCCTTTATTTGCTTACATCCCAAAAAAGTTTTTGAACGATACACAAGTGAAGAATCTGAAAGCAAATCGACATTTGTTGACTTCAAACATTGATATTGCTCCAAGCATCCTAGAATTACTTCATCTAGACAAACATGCTTCTTGGACTCAATGGCGTAAAAACTATACTGGATTCAGTCTTTTGTCGAAAATACCAACGAACCGAAAAGTGATTTCGATAAATAACAATCAAATTACCAATTTCAACACGGGACTGTCTGTTGCCTCTTTGAATTGGCACTACCTTTTCCGGACGAACATTGTTCCAAATCGACAGGAATTTTATTTGTGGCGAAAGGATAAAAAGGAACTGAATAATGTGCGATCGTTCATGAGTCAAAAACACCAGAAAGAAATTTTGAAAGCCATTCAACCTTATCCAGTGTGTGATAAATACCTCCGTATTTTCAATTAGGAAATCGTAAGGTCCGCCAAGGAATCACTTGATTTATTCTCACTGTATTTGTCCCATCAATGATGGAAAGTCCAAGCGTTTTTTGTTTACAATCAATGTTTAATATTCCAAAATGATTTTCCATCACAGGACCTTGGATTCGGTTTGTATTTGGAGTGGCGAAATGCCAAGATTGAGAGATTCCACTAGCCGTTAAATCATACATTGGATACATTCCAGGAACATCCTCTTTTGATAATTCTGCATAATGGACATCTCCAGAGATAAATAGTACGCCATTTGCTTTTGTCTCTTGAATCAATTGAAACATCCGATTCTTTTCGTGTGGATAATTATTCCATGATTCATACCCATTATAACTATGTCCAAATTGCGTTGAACTTGCAATAATTCGAATATCGGCTTTTTTGAGCAATTGTTTTTTCAACCACTCCCATTGTTCATTTCCCAACATCGTGGAGTCCGCACTACCATTTGGAACATAATCCAAATCATAAAAAAAACTGGAATCTTTTGTGTGGATTTCAGCATCAAATTGTGCTAAATCTGAACGAAAAGTTCTCGTATCCAATAAAATCAACTGGATAGATTTAAATCCTTTTCGAAACGAATAGGATGTATAAATTCCCTCATGTTTGAAGCGATCAGAATTTTTGGGCTCGTTAAAAAAAGATAGAAAAAGTTGCTTTGAAACATCCTTCATTGGATAGTACTTTCCGGCGTCATTTTCTCCGTAATCATGATCGTCCCACGTTGCTAAAACCTTTGTTTGAGCATTCAAATATTCGAAATTTGGATTTTCTGCTAATTGTTCATATTTACTTTTGAGAACGTTCGAATCCCTTGTGTCTCCATAGATATTGTCTCCTAAAAAGACAAAATAATCTGGCTTCAAATCTCCAATTTTACTTAAAATAGGTAAGCTTTGATCTTGATGGGAACACGACCCAAACGCAATCTGTAAGGTTTGAGCATAAGCTAAATGCGCAAGCCAAAAAATAAAGAGACTAATGTATTTCATCTTACGAAGATATCCCTTTGCGTCATTGTTCGTTCTTGTCAGAAAAAGTTTTTACTTAAAATCTTAAATTAAGCAACTTTAAGTGGTTTTTTTGCGTTTAGGAAATTACCTAAACCGACCAACTACTACATGCGTCTATTTCTTGCTGTACTCTTTTTTGCTTTTACGTTTTTTTCACGTGCCCAAACTCCTACAGCCAACTTTAGCGCAAATCCCTTGGTAGTTTGTGTGGGAGTACCCGTCAATTTCACAAATACTTCAACACCCAATGGTGCGAGTGCAATTGTATCCAGTGCTTGGGACTTTGGTGATGGCGCATTATCAACGCAAACAAGTCCATCTCACGCATTCAGTACAGCTGGGACATTTACCGTTACTTTGGTAGTGACAAATTCAATTGGCAACGTGGACGCTGAGATAAAAACAGCTTTTGTTACTGTGAATCCATTACCTATTGTTGCCTTTTCTGTCAACGGGTTGGGATGTACGGTACCCCTGACATTATCGTTTGTGAATAGTTCCTCCAGCGGCGCTAATTTTAGCAATGCATGGAATTTCGGAAATAGTCAAAATTCAAGTGCTGCTAATCCACCTAATATCACCTATAATGCTGCTGGAAATTACACGATTACCTTAAATGTAACGAATACCAACACCTCCTGTGTTGCCACAAGTACGCAATCCATTCAAGTCGCAAATTTCCAAGCTGGCATCACCGCTCCAACTTTCGGATGCGTAGGACAAGTCATTTCGTTTCAAGATAATTCAACGGCAGGAGCCAATGCATGGAATTGGAATTTCGGAACGCAAGGAGCAAGTTCTTTGGAGAATCCTTCCTTCTCATTCAATGCACCTGGAACCTATACCGTTCAACTCACCTCGCAAAATACGAGTTCTGGATGTACCTCAACCATTACGCAGCCCATCACGATTCAAGCAAATACCAATCCGATTTTTAGCGCGAATCCAACCTCAAACTGTGCACCGGGATCTATCCAATTTACCAGCACCACGACGATTCCTGGCACGTATGTTTGGAATTTTGGAGATGGTCAAACCTACACAGGGATGACACCTCCGCCTCATATTTATACGCAAAGTGGATTATTTGATGTCACTTTGAGTTTGACAACTGCCGCTGGATGTACGGGATCTACAACCTTGAATGATTACATTCACATAACGAATGTACAAGCAGGATTCCTGGCAATCGATACAGCCGGATGCGACCCACTGGTAGTTCATTTCGTCGATACTTCTTATACACCATCCAATCCCATTGTTTCTTGGCAATGGAACTTTGGAAATGGAAATACATACAATGGTCATTTTCCACCAAACCAGACCTATCAAATTGGTGTGTATGATGTTCAATTAATCATCACAACGCAAAGTGGTTGTACCGACACCATTATTAAAAATGATTATATCACTGTTGGACACATCGATTCCGTTCATTTCACCTATACGCCATTGATTGCCTGCTCCAATGATGATGTGACATTTACGAGTTCCACATATATTTCTGTGCCACACACGGCCAATGAAGTCACTTATTTTTGGGACTTCGGAGATGGAAACTCCATTGATCAGAATCCGACACACCAATTCGAATCCGACACAGGGTATTTCGACGTTACTTTCATTGCTGACTTCAGGGGCTGTAAGGATACCTTTACAGTGGAGGATGCCGTGTATATTCTCGCACCGATCGCTCAATTTTCACCGAGTTCTTTTTTGTTTTGTAATCCAAGCTCCTTTCCTGTCAATGTAGCAATAGATGACAACTCCATTCATGGTGTACTTTCTGATAATGTTGACATGCATTATGAGTTCTTTGACAACACGCCTAACGTGAATTTCACCAATGCACAACTCGATGTCCCCAATGGTGGTAATACCAGTCATACCTATTCGACTTATGGCACATATAACATTGAACAAGTCATACACAACTATACCACGGGTTGCTCAGACAGCATCACCTCCACGATAACGATATCGCAACTCGCAAGTCAGTTCACCATGTCAAACGACACTGTTTGTAACGGCACAGCGATTAATTTAACAGATATCAGTACTTCTTGGAGTGGAGCCACAGGATCACATCCAGTAAATAATTGGTTTTACAACATGGGGAATGGTCAGTTCATTAATAATGCACCGAATGTAACTTATACCTATCCCGCTCCGGGGAATTACACCATATCCCACATGGTGATTAACAGTGTGGGGTGCTCATCCACTGCTTCTCAGAATGTGAAGGTTGTGAATAAACCAATCGCTGGAATTCTGGCCAATAGTTACAGTGGTTGTTCGCCATACACCGTTCCTTTTACGAATACGTCTTTTAGTTTGTCAAATGGACTGCCACTCAGTTCATTCAGCACGAGTTTTTCGGATGACAACTCTACCCTAGTCACGAATAATGTAAATCAGCCAATTGTACATACCTTCTTTGGGGAAGGTGCATATACCGCAACAATTATTGCGACAGATATTTTTGGTTGTTCATCTCTGCCTGCCGGAGTAACGATCACTATTACGAAGCCAACAAGTGATTTCGAGATAGATAGCATCTTATGTGATTTGGATACGAATGTCACCATCAATCAATCCACTGGAACGGGGAATTTAAGTTACCAATGGATCCTCAATGGGACAACGATTGGAACAAGTACAGACACACTCGTTACCTTGACCAATCCGAACAACGGACAATTGTCCAATTCACACATACTAACACTTATAACAACAGATGGAAATGGCTGTAAAGACACCTTGAATCGCAGCTTGATTATGTCCACTCCTCTTGCCATTCCGAATTTCTATTTCACTGGAGCCGTGCCAAATGCAAACGGAACTTACGATTGTCCACCTATCTTTTGTAATTTTCAAGATTCCTCGTTTTCCTATGGGGATATCACTGGTTGGAATTGGTCATTTGGAAATGGAAACAACTCCATTTTACAAAATCCATCTAATACTTTAGTTAGCAATGGAACCTTTGATTTAAACTTTATCGTAACCGATGAATTTGGATGTACTGATGATACTACAGTCCTAGATTACATTTCCATTGGTGGACCAATGGGCACACCAAATTACCTTCAAAATGCCGCTATTTGTGCGCAGGGAGCAGCGTTTTTCTTAAGTAATGTCTCAAATATTGATAGTTTGGTTTGGAATTTAGGTGATGGGACAATTTACTCTGATTCCTTGAATTTTAATTACATCTACGATACCCCGGGAACCTATCAGCCGTCAATTACCATATTTGATTCTGTTGGTTGTCAAATCTTAATTCCTTTAGACCCAATTACAGTAAATGATGACGATTTAGATGCCTTTTTTGTTCCGAATCCAGTGTATGCCAACATCAACGGTGTAATCAATTTTAATGATCAATCCACCTTTACTAATGCCCCAATCGTTAGTTGGACGTGGAATTTAGACAGTGATTCATCTTTCACATGGAACAACAATACAGCCCCTTCCACTTCTTTCTCACAAGGTGGATCCTACGTTATTTCACTCACAGTTGTGGATCAATTAGGTTGTGTTTCTACCTACGAAACGACCGTTTTTGTCAGCGATCCAGATATTTGGGTTCCGAACGTATTTACACCGAATGGAGATGGGATAAATGATTTCGTTGTCCTGCCTTATCCGTCATTTAAGTCTTATAACATTTCGATTTTCAATCGATGGGGTAATTTGGTCAGTATACTCGAGGATCAATCCGGTGTTGCTGTATGGGATGGGATTTCCACCGATGGAAAACCACACACAGATGGCGTTTATTTCTATGTCTTAACCGGCGTGATGCTTGGTGGAACGGAAGTGAAGAAGCAAGGGTTTATCACACTTATTCGTGGAGATTAATCTCGAAAGCAGTCCACCGCTCTGCTGCTGAATGAGGAGCCGACGCGCAGATCCACACTTGTGTTTTTTCACCTTTAATTAGCCAAACTACGTTCTAATTTTTCAATTACTTTCTCGTATTTTTTTGTGTTTTGAATACCCATGATTAAGAAAATACTTAATGG
>CANHMH010000095.1 GCA_947461635.1 Flavobacteriales bacterium
AATGACTCGTTGGTTCAAAAGTTTTATTTGACATATACTCAGGACGGTGAACTAAGTACACTACTGAAGTTTCAAAAGAAATATCCTCAATATTTAAATGCTACTTTTTATAATGATTATAGAGTCGCAGAACTTGGGAATAAATTGTTTCTGCACTTACCCTATGATCGAAAAAACACCGAAGAACATATAGATTACTTGAAATTATCTCCTAACAAGGAGTTTTCATTCATTGTCGTTCAAAGAATATTATCCCCTTACATTCGTTCAAAACAATTCAATGAAGCAATTAAAATCTTGGATAAACTACCGATTGATCACCAATACTCAAAAATCAAAGCGTTAAGGGAGATTTTAATTGCTAAGAACGATAAAAGTATTTTACCCCGCCCGATAAAGAACATCAACTCACCCGGGAATGAATTCTCACCTGTGATCTCTGCCGACGATAAATCGCTGTTTTTTTGTGGACAAAATCGACAAGATAATTTAGGTGGAGAAGATATTTTTGAAGCCATAAAAAATGGAAATTCGTTTACCATGCCATACGTTAATGAGCTGTCAACAGCTTCTGGAAATGAGGCTCCAGTTGGTATTTCAAGTGATGGAACAAAAATGATCTTATTTCAATCTGGGAAATTATTTGTTTCAGAAAAATTAAAAACAGGCTGGTCTGATTTGGAGGTGTTGGATGAGGAAATTAATAGCGGCGAATGGCAAGGGGACGCCATGATCAGTAGCGATGGAAATGTTCTACTTTTTTCATCTTCGAGAAAGGATGAATGTCAGAATTTGAATGGGATGGAGGACAAGGTTTATCATGGAGATGTGGCTTATCCAACCGATATTTTTTTATGTCAAAAGGATTCCTTTGGAAATTGGTCCTATCCAATAAATCTGGGAAATGTTGTTAATACACCATTCTGCGATCGTTTCCCATTTTTGCATCCAGATATGAAAACATTGTATTTTTCATCCGATGGACATGCTGGATTGGGAAAATTGGATGTGTTTATGTCAACAAGATTAAGTGATTCTTGTTGGACATGTTGGTCACAACCAGTTAATTTAGGTAAAGAAATTAATACCATTGAAAGCGATGCTGGATACAAAATATCAACCGCGGGTGATGCAGCGTATTTCACTCAAAATAAGCGTAAAGTCCAAGCATCAAGTGTCATGTTTATTTTGGATGTATCAGGATCTATGTCCGGCGAAAAAATGACGGAATTAAAAGAGGTAACGAAGAAAACAATTGAAGAGGTGCTGAACAATAATGCTGAAGTTGCCATTTCTGCTTTCGATGGGTCTTGCACGGATCCGATAACACATTATTTACCTTTTACAAAGAACTATTCTGATGTCGAATATTTCATTGATGGTTTAGTAACGAATGGAGGGACTCCTATGTACGAAGCATATTTTCAGGCGAGTAACATGTTAAATGCGAATACGAAAAATCCACAACAAAATAGGATTATCGTTTTAATGACAGATGGAGATGCTACGAGCTGTGTTTCATTAAATACCATTTTACAAGTTCTTAAAACGGACAATTCACTATTTAAAACTCAAACAATCGCATATGGAGTCACCGATTATAGTAAGGCCTCCGATGATTTAAATGAAATCGCTCGTTTTTCGGGGGGCGAATTTTTCCAAGCAAGTTCTACGAAAGATTTAGGAAGTGCTTTTGAACAAGCAAACAACAGTATTTTTCAAATTATTTCTGGATCTGATAACAAAGAACTCTTCGAAATAAATCTACCAAATCATCTCAGACCAGACTTCGTTGCCAAGATTGAAGGTGAATTAAAGAATTCAAGAAATGAACCAATTTCAACAACAATTCGATGGGAAGACCTAGATGCAGATAAGGTAATCGGAATTGCAAAAACGGATCCAAGAGATGGCTCGTATTTTATAGCTTTACCATTGGGGAAAAATTATGGGTATTATGTGGAGGACTCATCTTATTTCCCCGTCTCAAATAATTTGGATTTACGGAATGAAACAGCGCAAATCGAAGTGAAAAATAACATACAAGTAATAACCTTTCAAGAAATGATTGATAAGGGCATTGCTGTTTCAATGAACAATTTATTTTTTGATTTTGGCAAGTATAATTTACTTCCCGCCTCTTATCCGGAACTGAAACGAATGGCAAAAATCATTCAAAATTTCAATTTAAAAGTTGAAATTGACGGACATACCGATGACGTTGGAGACGAACAATCTAATTTAACCTTGTCCGACAAACGCGCTGCGGCAGTGAAAGATTATTTGGTTCGAATTGGTTGCAAGGAAGAAATGCTCGTTACCCATGGAAACGGTGAATCCAAACCAATCTTTCTAAATGATACAGAAGATCATCGCGCGAAGAATAGGCGGGTAGAATTAAAATTGATTAAATAAGTTTAATCCGGCGAACTGAAATTCATTGCCGGCTTGTTTTCCTTTACTACTTATGCTCCTCAGGGGGAAGTTTCAAGCCAAGTTCTTCCTCAAGTTCCTCGAAACTGAATACAAAATGCTCGTAAAAATACTGTTTCTCTTCCTCCGTCCATTGACTCATGATTTTTGCATCTTCGTCAAACATTCGTTCATACTTAGCCATTTTGGTCGTGTCTTCCAAGATCTTTGTATCCTTACTTAAACTTTCAGGATTATGAAATTTTCTTGTTTGAGCGCAGCCTAAAAGAAGAAGGGAGCAAATCAATATCACGTGTGTTTTCATGGGATTTGGTTTTAAGCGTAATACAACATTTTTCAAACTAAATTTGGTTAGTTCATGTATCCATTTAGCGATTTAGGGTAGATTCATGTTCAATCTTTTCACTGATATTTTTGACGATTTCCCCTGCCAATTGTGGACTTGGGTATTTTAAATTATCCACAATGACAATGATACTATATTTAGGTTTTGAATGCGGGAAATATCCAGCGAATCCTGAAAGGTGCTTTCTGTTAAAATTTTCTGTAATGCGTTGCGTGGATGTTGTTTTACCTGCGATTTCAACTTGATTTGATTGAAAACTCACCCCGTTTCCTTTTGTCATTGCTTTTCTGAGAAAATACCTTAGTTCCTGTGCTGTTCGCGTTGAACAGATTCTGGTAGATTTCATCTTCTTTGGATAAAACACTTGATTTTTTTTCTCGTTTTTTATCCAGGAGATAAAACGTGGTTGAACAAGTTGACCCTTGTTGGCAAGTGCATTATAATAAGTTAAAATTTGAATAGGGGAGAGTTTTAATCCATATCCAATGGAGAGCCAAGGCAAGGTAATTGTTGCCCAGTTTTTTGAATCAGTAGATGGAATTTGTTGTTTTGTCTGCCCCTGAAACGGAAGATTCATTTCTTCCTGGTTAAAACAATGTTTCAACCTCGAAATATATTGGTGAGGTTCTTTGTTGTATGCTTGAGTGATGGCTTTTGCAAAGATAACATTCGAAGAAAAGGAAAGTGCGTCTCCTAATGAAAGCTCACCAAAACCTCCTGTCTTTGCATCCTTTAGAATGATACCTGAATAATCGATTACCCCATTTCCAGAAGAATAAATTTGTCCAGTAGTTGATTTCCCATCTTCCAGCAATGCCATAACGTTAAAGGCTTTAATAAAACTACCAGGTTCAATTAGCTGGTCTACGACACTATTTTTATGCGTAAGGTATTTTCCCATCGCTGTTTTTTCCAAATTGACCAACGCACGTATTTTTCCCGATTGAACGTCCATTACCGCAACACAACCTTTTTCGGCATCATTTTTAATGAGTTCCTTTCTTAAAATTTCTTCCGCATCTTTTTGAATGAGTGTATCTATAAAAGTTTGTACTTTAAATACACTTTGTTGAAGAGGTTTTGTTGGGAAAAAAGTACTTTCTGTTAATTGGATGATTTCTTGACGATTCAAGATTAACGGCGTTCTTTCGCAATTCAAACAAGTAAATAGAATGATCGAATAAAACAAAAATTGAACTGTGGTATAAGCGGGTTTTAAGTACCTATTTTTTGAAGCCATAGTGCTAAAACTAAAATGTATCGATTTGTTACGCGATTAAATTTAAAAAGATAATTTATTGATTCTAACGTAACCAAAATAAAATTTAAAATTATCTCCTTTGTTTATTCAGACTTATGCTCCTTCGATCACCTATTCATATGAAAAAACGACATTTTATCATTTGTACATTGTTTCTGTTGTCTTTTACAGGTATTGCACAATCCAAACTAAACGATACCATTGGGGGAATTATCTTATCCTCTCACAGATATCATAGAAAGAACAGTCCTTTCATTCGGTTTAAAACGATCATGTATTTTGTGAACATAGAGGATAAATATGTCTTGAAATTTGATGGTTTTCAAGCCGTAATGGATGCCAAAATTCAATCCATTTCCATGGTTGATTCTGTCATAAAGCTAACTTATTTAGGATTTAATCGAAAACTTGAACAAGGTTTCACAGAAACCATCACTTATGATCTGCGCGATAACAAGTGCACACTACAAAGAGATAAGAAAAGAATCATTTACATCAAACCAGAATGTGAATTTAAAGAGGATCAAGCATGGTACATGATACCTGAATAATAAATTTACATTTTTGAAGAAACTACTGAATTATTTAATTCCATTGCAGCGAATTACGTGATAGAAATGATGGGATTACTTATTTGTTTATTAATTTTCCGTCCAATGAAAAAACGATGTGCTTTTATGGTATTTTTGATGGCATCCAATGTCAAAGCTCAAATAAATACTAATAATATTGATTCTGTTTATTTGATTTTTATTTCGGATTCCGTTTCATATGATCTCAATAAATTCACCGCGGACTACGCGTTAGAAATGTCCACGTGGTCCGAGGAAAGATTAAAATGGTTTAACAAGAACTTTCGTTACACACGTGGACATATCACTATTCCAGAAGAGCCCATTGTTATACCGAATTGGGATGAATAAATTTTATTGATTGAATAACTAAGTTTAACAACATCAAATACGATTCACATGAAAATACTTGTTCTTTTTATCAGTTTATTTATTATTTGCAGTTGTCAAAAATCCAATTGGATGACCCCATCAACTACAACGCAAAATCACCTGCCAAAGGAAATGAATTATCTATCGGAACAAGAAGAGTTAGGATATTGGTTGTTAAGTCAATCTCAACAAGTTCGGGATGATTTCAAAAAAGATTTCACCTTTTCAGGTAAGGAAATAAAAGAATTCGTAGATTCCTTGAAAATAAATTCTCAAAGCATTAAATTTTGATCGCTTGCACAAGCGTATATTTTCGAAAAATGAAGTTCCAAACCGCTTATAGTTAGTTGATTAAATTGATGATGAATGTAAGATTACTCTCCTGTTTCATTTTAATGAATTTCATTTCTAGAGCCCAATACCTTGGACCCATGGATTCAGAATTGTATCAAATGTTGACCGTTGTTGAGCGTGATTTGTTCGATGCTTGTGTCAAAGAGAGTGGGATTCCACTAGATTCGATGATCTGGATTCAAATCGGAGATTCCGTGTATAACGAAGTGGTATTAGACGATGGTCATACCTACCATTACTCCAAGCGAACCATTATTGAAAATAGCGATGGAGAACATTGGGTTTTGGAGAATAAAGGTTCTTTTGGCCTTGAAAAACCTCATTTTTTGGTTGCGATTTTCCATTATTCAGCTAAACTGACCAGAGTGACTTTAATGATGTATTACTAAAATGAAGTTACTTTACGACGGTAACATGAATGACGTAGATTCTGGACAAAGTAAGATTTTCTTTTCACTTTGATTTGTAAATGGACCATTATTTTCAATCATATTTCACATTAAAAAAACTGTTCCTTGTGAAATTCACATTTGATTTTTGTGTATTTCCTTTTTTTGTTTTTAATCCGCATGATGAAAAAATCTTCTCCATAGGTATAAAACAATTCCCCTGCCATATTTACTTTACCTACATTTCTTTTGTGATAGATATTAAATTCAATATTCAGGTGTCCAATAGAATCATATTCGAATCGAACAATTTTTCCGGTGTATTTAAAGTATCCGTTTACGACGATGAAAACATCGGCATCTTCAATGTTAACGATCAATCCGACATCACGACAACCTTTAATTAAATCAATAACAGGCAAATCAATGCATTGATATTGTGAGACGAAAAGAATACTCACGATTGAGTCTTTTGACGGTGCTTTTTGTGAAAAAGCGTGACATGAAAAAAAGAAAATGACAAATAGTATTGATTTCATTGGTTCCCTTTTATTGATTAAAAATGTACAATTCTAAATAGTTCATTTTACATATTTGAACGGAGAAATAATCCAAATTATGGAAGATCCACATTGAACAATTTCTCGTTATGAAATTCACATATAATTTCGATGTGTTTGGATACTTTCCCTTCCTCTTTTACGATGAAAAAGGCATCTCCAATAGTGTGTTCAATCGATGCTTTTCGTTCGGTAATTTTACCTCTTTTTCGAACCTTTAAATCTAGTTGAAAACGCATGAGACCTGTTGAATCGAGGTAAAAATCATGAATGGTCCCATAACTCGTATATTCAGCGTCTACGAAGCAAAACATGTCCTTATCCTTTATATTTAAAAAAAAGACAATGTCTTGGTGTCTTTTGAGATGGTTAATTATCGGGAGTTCTTTGATATGACGATGGGATACCAATAAAATACTCACAATGGAATCCTTTGGCATGATTCCTTGAGAGAAACCTCGGAAAGCAAAGAGCAAAAAGAAAACGAATGATAATGATTTCATAAATTGGAAGGGTAGATTTATGTTTGAGCTAACACAGAACGAAGAGAATAATTACTTTTTTCAACTTCGTTACATTTTTCGATACCCATGTAACGTTTAAATGAGCGAATCGTTATGGTCATTTTGACAACGGTTTTTATCCTCAAAAAATAATTAAAGGCTCATTTATGGACGTAGATTTAGTGATAAAGTTAATCGTAGTATTGCTTTTATTTCTTTGGTTAATCAGTCAGAGAGCGTTTTATAATCCACTGTATTTAGTATTCTTTTCCTATCATGCTTTTAAAGGTATGGACATGAAAGCCAAGGTTGCAACGGCAAAATTGGTTTTAGATTTTTGTGAATTGAACATTGGAAAGCCCAAAAGTAAACCGCGCATTGACATCATCAAACCGACAAATACCTTGCGCTTGAATAAATTAGCAGGACAATATCGAATGCAAACCATGACGATCGAGGTAAATGAAAAGTATGCGCGATCACTTTTCTCCTTAACGCGCGTTATTTTACATGAATATGCGCATCACATGCAATTTTTAGCTTTTCATAGTGAAGATTATGAGCGTATTTCCAAGGATCCGAAAGTGAACTATTCCAATCATCCGTGGGAGAATCAGGCCAGACGAATGGCAAGTGACTTTTGGAGACCATGTATCGAATATGTGTTAATTCGACAGGGATTTTTGGATAAAGACGATTGATGTATATTCTTATCGTTTCACATCGAATGAAATCCTTTTTGGTTATTCCCGCTTGTGGTTTCCAGCTACACGTTCTTTTATCGGGATAGACTTCTCGTCTGAAAAATTAGTTCATAAAAAAAGGCAGCTTTTCAGCTACCTTTTTATTTGGGTGAGAGAAAGGTCTGAAATATCGAACCAAATAAGGGAGGATTTGGAGAGGGTGGGGAGGATGTGAAGTGTTTAAAAGTAGCGGGCTACCTTACAGTTCAGAAAAATTAGGTAATTACTTGTTGAAAATTTCATTCAGGAGTTCAATTAATTCATGCTTTACCTCTTCGTAAGATTGTTTTATCCCTCCTGGAATTTGATGTGCTAAACTATTTTGCCATCCTGCTTTTACTTGTTTATCATTGCTTTCATTCATCATTTGGTGAATTCCCTCGAATTCTAAATTTTTAAAGTCCATTTTCACATGAAAAGCATCTTTTATTTCTTTCCAATCAATGGCTAACTGATTGTTTGCTAAATACCAGATATCATAAAAGTCACGTGGAGCTGTATATGAACGCTGTATAAGCGCTCGTAGTTTTTCGGCTAGTACTTCACGTAATGAATAGCAAGGGATTATCAAGGGTGAAGCCGACAGTGAATCTGAATAGGGGTGAAATACTTCTCTTTCTTCAGCTGGAAAAACCATTAATTCGTAACGTATGATTTCAATTTTAACGCTCGTACTCCAACGATCGGGAGTTGGTGGTACTTGATTGGATGAATGATCTGCGCCCCAAAATTTAACGATCGCCTTATATCCAGTTAATTGATCATTGAATCGTAACTCCGTGATTTCCTGAATGAACAGTGGAACTTCCGTTCGGCTCATTATCAAATCTGTTATTTGTGTCAATAATTTCCTATCTAGCACAAAAGCTGGGTTGATGGATGTGAAGTCGAGATCTTCTGAAAAACGATATTCGGGGAAATAACATTTGCGTAAACAAGTTCCTCCCTTGAACACCAAACTGTCACGACATTCCGTAACGGAAAATATAGCATCAATAAAATGACCTAGTACCCAATCTTTATCGATTGTTGATTTAGGCACCTGCTGCATTTCTGCTTTTTGTTCTATTTCCTTTTTTCTAATCATCAATATTGCTTGTTACACATATGTAGAATATCCGCTTCTGTAATATTCAAACGTAGTTTCCATTTGCTGTTGAATACACCTTCATCGAGTCCGAAAGGATCCATTAATACATAACGTGGATTTACCATTGTTTCTGCAAATTTCAAGAAGAGTGAAAGTTTCTTTTTTTGCAATAATTCTGCAATAAAAGCGATTCTTTTTATTGCGGACAGATTGTTTATTGCTTTACAAGATTCAATGAGTTTGTCCTGATCTAGTTCAGCTTCGTTGAAGGCACGTATTAACTCTGAATAACCTCCT
>CANHMH010000096.1 GCA_947461635.1 Flavobacteriales bacterium
TTCTCCTTTGCAGAAGAAGGAATGCTCATTCCATCATTGATTGCGGCGTTTGAGTCCGACATGAAGGCGAAAGGAATGAAACTTTCGGCAGCGGATATTTACAGTGTAAATTCGACAAGTATTAAAGATGCTATTTTACAATTTGGCGGTGGATGTACGGCAGAGTTGGTTTCCAATCAAGGACTTCTGTTAACAAACCACCATTGTGGTTACAGTCAAATTCAATCGCATTCATCCTTAGAACACGATTATTTAAAAAACGGTTTTTGGGCAAAAACAAAAGCAGATGAATTAACAAATCCAGGTTTAACTGCGATGCGTATTGTGCGCATTGACGATGTAACGAAAGATGTGTTGATGGGTGCAAGTTCAAAAAGTGATCAAGCAGTGATTGCAGCAAACATCAAAAAATTATGTGCTTCGGCCATCGTTGGGACACATTACGAAGCTGAAATTAAAGCATTCAATTACGGGAACGACTACTATTTAATGTTGAAGGAAGTTTTCTTGGATGTTCGTTTTGTTGGAACACCACCGAACTCCATTGGAAAATTTGGAGGAGATACCGACAATTGGGTTTGGCCTCGTCACACCGGAGATTTCTCTGTTTTTCGCATTTATGCAGGAAAAGACAATAAGCCAGCAGCATATTCTCCAGATAATGTTCCTTACACTCCATTGCATTACTTACCGATTTCTTTTCAAAACCGACAAGAAGGAGACTTTACGATGGTCTATGGCTTCCCAGGACAGACCGAACAGCACGTTGTTTCTTCCTATTTGAAATTCATCATTGAAAAGGAGCGTCCGGCACGTATTCACATGCGCGACCTTTCTTTAGCGGTGATCGATGAAGGAATGAAAAAATCAGATTTAACCCGCATTCAATATTCAGCGAAACAAGCGAGTATTGCAAATGCATGGAAAAAATGGATTGGACAAATTGAAGGATTAAAAAATCTACAAGCGATTCAACTTAAACAAGCGGAAGAAAAAGCATACAAAGAAATGGCGTTGAGTCAGCCTGAGTGGAAAAAGTATGTGGAAGTTGTCAATCAATTAAACGCGCTGGTGGAAAAAGATCAATCCATTGAATTCAAGTATGCATTGGGCGCCGAATATTTCTCTTACGGTCCAGAATACTTCAAAATGGTTCGTGCCATGGAGGATTTAGTCACGAATTATGCTAAATATATCGAGAAAGGCGAATTAGCAACGGTCCTCGGAAAAATGAAAGCCAATGCAGAAGGATTCTTTAAGAATTACAATAGTGAGGTCGATCAAGCCATCTTCATCGATCAAACAAAAGCCTACCTAGATTACACAGAACAATGGAATGAAATCACAAAAGACGTGAAGTATTCTGTGGCGAATGAATGGTTTTTAAATTATGTAAAAGGAATGGCCACGGAGATCTATACAAATTCCATCTTTACCAATCAAGAAAGGTATTTGGCCTTTTTAAGTTCTTTCACAGAGAAATCCATGAAAAAACTGAACAAAGATCTTGGGTACACACACTTCTATCAGTATTTTCAACCATTCAGAAATGAAACCGTTCCCGCTTATCGTTCTTTTCAAACGAGCATTACGAATCTCATGCAAGCATATGTGGAAGGAAAATATGTGATGTTCCCGGATGCAAAACATTGGCCAGATGCGAATTCCACTTTACGCATTACCTACGGTCAATTAGAAGGATCTGCTCCAACGGATGGCATGCGTTATACAGAACATACGACCTTAGATGGACTCATTGCCAAATACAATACGGGGAATCCAGATTTTGATTTATTGCCGAGAATGCTTGAATTACATGCCGCAAAAAACTATGGTCCGTATGCGCAAGGTGATGAACTTTGGGTGTGTTTTACTGGGTCCAATCATACCACAGGAGGGAATTCTGGATCACCGGTTTTAGACAAAAATGGTTACTTAATGGGCTTGAATTTTGACCGTTCATGGGAGAGTACCATGAGTGATTATTTATTCGATCCCAACCGTTGTCGCAACATCGTTGTAGACATTCGCTACGTACTTTGGGTCATGGATATCTACTCTGATGCCAAACACTTGGTCGATGAAATGACATTAATGAAAGAATAAAATTATATTTGCTTTTTTTTACATCTTTTTTTGACTCACAAATGAGGAATTTTTTCTTGATTATCGCACTTTTTGTTTCAGTAATGAGTGCACATGCTACAAAGGATCCAATTCAGTATTCTAAGAAAATTGAAGGATACCTCGTAGATTACAAAACTCGGAATGAAGTTGAGAAGGTAAAAGTGAGTTTGACATCCTCCGTCACTGGAAAAGTATTCACTACAGAAACGGATGAAAATGGTGTGTTTACCTTCAAAAATGTTCCGATTGGGAAAAGTTACCTTCGGTTAATTGATGCTGATTATCGTTCAGCCGTTTTGGATACTTTAATCACAAATTCCAAAGAGCACGCGAATAAAACATATACATACAGCAAAGAATTTCCTTTTACAGCCAATTTAGAAGTTTCATGGATGTTCAATTGGGGTGACCGAAAAGTCACTGAAAACGGAAGAACATTTGTAAAAGAACACTATTGGTCACATGTCATGGCGAAAGTGATTTTGGTGATTTATGGATTGTGTCTGCTGTTGATTTTCTATTACAGCATGGTTCAGTTGTCGCTCGCATTCGCTTACCGTAAACAACGCAAAACACAACAAAGTAGAGTTGAGCCGGCATTCGATTTAGCAAATGCACCTAAAGTCACTGTTCAATTACCGATGTACAACGAAATGTATGTCGCTGAACGCATCATCGATACCATTGCGGAATTCGAATACCCGAGAGATAAATTCCAAATTCAAGTATTGGATGACTCAACAGATGAAACCAAAGACATTATTGCCAAAAAAGTAGCCGAAGTTGCTGCACGTGGAATCAATATCCAACACATTCACCGTGTAGATCGTACAGGATACAAAGCGGGAGCCTTGGATTGCGCTATGGATCAAGTGGAAGGAGAATTCATCGCGATTTTCGATGCCGATTTCGTTCCAGACAAAGATTTCTTATTGCGCACCATGCCTTACTTTAATACGGATAAAATTGGTGTGGTTCAAACACGTTGGGGACATTTAAATAAAACATATTCTCTTTTAACAGAGCTTCAAGCGTTTGGATTAAATGGTCACTTCGCCATCGAGCAAGGTGGACGAAACGCTCAAGGACACTACATCAATTTCAATGGAACAGCTGGTGTTTGGCGCAAAGCATGTATTGTTGATGCAGGTGGATGGGAACATGATACCATTACTGAAGACTTAGATTTGAGTTACCGAGCACAAATGCGTGGATGGAAATTTAACTACTTAGAAGAAGTGGAATCTCCAGCTGAGTTACCAATTACGATGTCGGCTTTGAAAAGTCAACAACACCGTTGGATGAAAGGTGGCGCGGAAGTATTCATCAAAATGTGGAAACGCATTGTGACAACAAAAGGATTGAAATTCTCTGATCGTTTACATGGATTGGCGCATTTATTTAACTCATCTGTATTTGTATTCATCTTGATTCTTTCTTTATTGAGCTTACCTGTGCTTCACATCAAGGACTCCTTCTCGGATTTGAATTTCTTCATTCAAGTTGGTGCATTCTTTTTATCGAGTACGGTATTTTTGGCATTTTACTATTGGAATGCTTTCAGAGACAAAACAGGTCATTTCTTTAGTGATTTATTCCGATTTGTTGGGCGCTTCGTGCAATTCCTTACTGTTTCTATGGCGCTTTCATTGAGTAACGCAGTAGCTGTAATTGAAGGATATTTGGGAATTAAAAGTTCCTTTGTTCGTACACCGAAATTCAATGTGGCGAAAAAAGATGAGTTCACTGGAAATAAATACGACAAGAAGAGTTTGTCCATCATCAACATTGCGGAAGGAATCTTAATGATCGTATTTGGATTTACAGCTGTTAATCGTGCGATTTATGGAGATTTAGGAATGGTTCCATTCCACTTGATGCTAACGATTGGTTACGCCGTTATTTTCTTCAATACCTTGAAAGAAAACAGGGGTCAACAAGCATAATTACTCGTTTGTTATTGACAAACTTTCTAATTTTCCTGTGCGGAAATGAAAGGTAGTGCGGAAATTTTCGCCTTTCGTTGTGTACGTTCCAACTGTGTAGTTATCCTCTCCAGATTCTTTTCCTTTGAATTTAAAAACAAATGATCCTTTCGGGTATTTCGTAAAAAATCCTTGTAGAATCATTTCTGCCTGCGCAATTGGATAAACAGATTCTTTTCCTTGCACATTCAATGATAATTTATCTTTTCCCATATGAACAATCGTTTTCGCGTCATTGATTTCCATCGAACGCTGAATACTTGCGTAAGGAATATCGTTTGGAATCGAAAGAAAAATAAGTAGGCCGGTAATGAAAGAAAGCATTGTGTTCATGCCACAATTTTAGCAAAAATAATGCCGTAATTTCCCAATCATTGGGATTTTATTTCGGGGATGCTCTGATAGGTTCAACTTGCGCTTGAATTCTCATTCTTTCTCATTTTCAGACTTCGAACTTTTCGCTAACTTTGTTCTTATGCAATTACCCATGAAAGACCATCAGAAAAATTTAGTGATTTACAATAGTATGAAAGGTGAGAAACAAGCCTTTGTACCCATTCATGAAAACTTTGTTGGAATGTACGTCTGTGGACCGACGCTTTACAGTGAGCCACACATGGGGAATATGCGCACCTTCATCAACTTTGACCTCATCTACCGCTACTTATTGCACCTTGGATTCCAAGTGAAATATGTGCGCAATATTACAGATGCCGGACACATTACCAACAGCGCCGGTAACGATGAAGATTCCATCGGAAAAGCTGCGCGTGCTGAGCAATTGCAATCCTTGGAAATCGTTTACAAATACAATGTTCGCTTTCAAGATTTACAGCGCATTTACAATTTATTGCCTCCGAGCATAGAACCGACCGCAACTGGACACATTCAAGAACAAATTGAAGTCATTGAGCAAATTTTAGCGAATGGATATGGCTATGTCGTGAATGGATCCGTGTATTTCGATACCAAACGCTACATGCAAGATTACAACTACGGAATCTTAAGTGGACGCAAAGTTGACGAATTAGAAAACGAAACGCGCAATTTAAATGCACAGGAAGAAAAACGTTTCTTTGCGGATTTCGCGCTTTGGAAAAAAGCGAATCCAGATGACATGCAGATTTGGCGTTCTCCTTGGGGAGATGGGAATCCTGGATGGCACATTGAATGTACTGCCATGAGTACGAAATACTTAGGCAAACAATTCGATATTCACGGTGGTGGAATGGACCTGAAATTTCCACATCACGAAGATGAAATTGCACAAAGTTGTGCATCCGTTGGTTGCAATCCGGCGAATTACTGGATGCATGCAAACATGTTGAATGTCAATGGACAAAAAATGAGTAAATCCTTTGGGAATTACTTTTTACCAAAAGAAATCATTGAAGGAACGACCGAATTATTCGATAAACCTTACAGCGCAAATGTGCTTCGTTTCTTCATGATGCAAGCGCATTACCGCAGCAACCTAGACTTTACACAAGAAGCATTGAACGCATCCGAAAAAGGATATACCCGTTTAATGGAAGGACTCAAAACGATTGAAAAACTTCCGACTAGCACCTCCTCTTTTGATGTAGATGCCTTGATTGCATCATTCTACGGAGCGATGAATGACGACTTCAACGCACCGATACTTGTCGCTAATTTATTTGAAGCGGTGAAATACATCAACCTCATCAACGATGGAAATGCAAGTATCTCCGATAACGACAAAGTAAAATTAATTTCAGCGATGCACTCCTTTGTTTTTGATGTGCTCGGACTTGTTTCTGAACAAGAATCGGATAGTGGGAAATTGTCACCGGTGATGGACTTAGTTCTTGACCTGCGTCAACAAGCACGTACAAACAAAGACTGGACAACTTCCGATAAAATCCGCGATGGATTAGCGGCTGCAGGAATCGTAGTGAAAGACGGAAAAGAAGGTACTAGTTGGAGTTAATCCTCGGTTGACATTACTTGACTGGGCGTGAGTAAGCCATTCCACAAGTGAATGCGCATTTCCAATGCTTGTTTTGCACATTGTATAGCTTCCTCCCACTTTTGTTCATCATCGCCACAGATTTCATCCATCATGCGCAAAGAGATTGGTCCGTGATCACCACCATCAATTTCGATGTGACGTTCGAGGTAATACAATAACTTCGAAATGTTCTCTTGCCCCTTTGCTTTCATTTCACGCAAGATTTCAATAAACATGTCCGGAATCAAGTCCTCTCTTCCAAAGGTAAAAACAGATGCGATTTTATGCATTTCCTCCGTTTCGATAATCGAAAATGTAAAACGCACAAATTCTTTCGTTTCTTCGTTGATTTCCAATTGATAAAGGGCTTCATCTACTGTTTTTCCGTAAGAAATCCACTCTGTTAACTGATGAATCGGAAGGGTGTTGGCTCCAATTTGCTGCATCGCTTCCAAATACATTTCGAAGTGACTGGAAACTTTGCCATCGGCATCTGTATCGGATTCTTCGCCTAACACAATCTCATTGATAAACTTTCTCGTTTCTGGGTTTCCTTTCGGTGACCAGGGAACTTCAACACATGTTAATCCGCGTTGTAAGGCCTTTAATAAACTCATAAAGTCCCAAACAGCGAAAATATGCTGTTCCATGAAGTATTGAAAATCTTCAAGGGTTTGAATTTGAGCATATAGTGGATGGTCCACCAATTGCTGTCTTAATCCGGAGATTTCTGCTTGTAATTTTTCGATGTGCGCGTTCATACTGAAATTGTTAGCAATGAGAATAAGGATTCTATAAGTGCAGTAAAATTAATGGATGCACTTTTTACTTCCTATCAGATTTAACAAACGTTTTGCACAAAAGTTGAGCGAAAAATGAACAATTATTCGAATTAGGACAATTTAATTCCCAACTCTTTTAATTGCGCATCATTCAATGGTGATGGTGCATCAATCATCGTGTCTCTACCGCTGTTGTTTTTAGGGAAAGCGATGTAATCACGAATGGACTCTGATCCACCCATGGTTGCCACCAAGCGATCCAATCCGAAAGCTAATCCACCGTGTGGAGGTGCTCCGTATTCAAAGGCACTCATTAAGAATCCGAATTGCGCTTGCGCTTCTTCTTTTGTGAATCCCAATAAATCGAACATGCGTGATTGAAGGTCTCTATCGTGAATACGAATCGAACCTCCTCCTAATTCCACACCATTCATGGCAAGGTCATAGGCATTCGCACGTACTTTTCCTGGATCTGTATTAATTAAATGTAAATCCTCTGGTTTCGGTGAGGTAAACGGATGGTGCATCGCATGGTAGCGCTCACTGTTCTCATCCCACTCTAATAAAGGGAAGTCAAATACCCATAATGGAGCGAATTCATTCGGATTTCTCAAGCCAAGTTGCGTCCCCATAAACAAACGAAGTTCGTTCATTTGCTTTCTAGTTTTCGCTGTTTCACCACTTAACAACAACAATAAATCCCCCGGTTGAGCCCCAGCTTTTTCTGCCATTGCTTTCAAGTCGGACTCATCGTAAAATTTATCCACGCTTGATTTAAAGGTGCCATCTAAGTTGTATTTCACATATACCAATCCTTTGGCGCCAATTTGCGGGCGTTTCACCCATTCGGTTAATTCGTCTAGTTGTTTGCGTGTGTATTCAGAACATCCAGCTGCGTTGATTCCCAATACCATTTCTGAGCTATTGAATACAACGAATTCCTTTTGTTGTGCGATTTCCGTCAGGTCAACGAATTCCATTCCAAAACGGATGTCTGGTTTATCAGAACCATAACGTTCCATTGCTTCCGCGTAGCTCATTCTTGGGAAAGCTCCTTCGAAGTTCACGCCGCGTACTTCCGCGAACAAATGTTTGATTAATCCTTCAAACATGTCTAGAATATCATTTTGCTCCACAAAAGCCATTTCGCAGTCGATTTGCGTAAACTCTGGCTGACGATCAGCACGTAAATCCTCATCACGGAAACATTTCACGATTTGGTAGTAGCGATCGAATCCACTGACCATCAACAATTGTTTAAAGGTTTGTGGCGATTGTGGCAATGCGTAGAATTGTCCTTCGTTCATGCGACTTGGCACGACGAAATCACGTGCACCTTCCGGTGTCGATTTAATTAGGACAGGTGTTTCGACATCTAAGAAATCTTTCGAGTCTAAGTATTTTCTTGTTTCCAACGCCACACGGTTACGCAAGCGCAATTTCTCCAAAACTGGATTACGGCGCAAGTCTAGGTAACGGTATTGCATGCGGATTTCATCTCCTCCATCCGTATCGTCTTCAATGGTAAATGGCGGCAATTTAGCAGCGTTTAAGATCTTGATTTCGTTGACGTTGATTTCAATCTCTCCAGTAGGCATGTTGCGGTTTTTGCTGCTGCGTTCAATCACAGAACCAGTTACTTGAATCACAAATTCACGTCCCAACTTTCGCGCTTGTTCACACAATTCAGCGTTTACTTCCATATTGAATGCCAACTGAGTGATTCCGTAACGGTCGCGTAAATCCACAAAAGTCATTCCACCTAAATCGCGGGAACGTTGTACCCAACCTGCTAAGGTTACGGTGTTCCCTACATTTTCCATTCTTAATTCACCACAAGTGTGCGAGCGATACATAACATTGATTTTGAATGGCAAAAATACAAAA
>CANHMH010000097.1 GCA_947461635.1 Flavobacteriales bacterium
ACCGTAATACTCAGCGTCGTTGTGTTCGCACATTGTCCGGCAGCAGGAGTGAAGGTATAGGTCGTTGTTACTTGGTTATTCAAAGTTGGACTCCACGTTCCTGTGATACCATTCAAAGAACTTGTTGGTAACGCAGTCAAATTCCCACTTTGACATATGGGACTCACCGAATCAAATGTCGGAACTATCGGTACATTCACCGTAATACTCAGCGTCGTTGTGTTCGCACATTGTCCGGCAGCAGGAGTGAAGGTATAGGTCGTTGTTACTTGGTTATTCAAAGTTGGATTCCACGTTCCCGTGATTCCATTTAAAGAACTTGTTGGTAATGCAGTCAAATTTCCTCCCTGACAAATGGGACTCACCGGATCAAAAGTGGGAGTAATCGTGGGATTAACCGTGATGCTCAAAGTCGTTGTGTTCGCACATTGTCCCGTGGAAGGCGTGAAGGTATAGGTCGTTGTTGCTTGATTATTCAAAGCTGGACTCCAAGTCCCCGTGATTCCATTCAAAGAACTCGTTGGTAAGGCAGTCAAGCTTCCCCCTTGACAAATGGGACTCACTGGATCAAATGTCGGAACTATCGGTACATTCACCGTAATACTCAGCGTCGTTGTGTTCGCACATTGTCCAGCAGCAGGAGTGAAGGTATAGGTCGTTGTTGCCTGGTTATTCAAAGCAGGACTCCAAGTCCCCGTGATTCCATTCAAAGAACTCGTTGGTAAGGCAGTCAAGCTTCCCCCTTGACAAATGGGACTCACTGGATCAAATGTAGGAACTATCGGTACATTCACCGTAATACTCAGCGTCGTTGTGTTCGCACATTGTCCAGCGGAAGGAGTGAAAGTATAGGTCGTTGTTGCCTGGTTATTCAAAGCTGGACTCCAAGTTCCTGTGATTCCATTCAATGAACTAGTTGGTAACGCAGTCAAGTTTCCTCCTTGACAAATAGGGCTTACCGGGTCAAACAACGGTAAAACAGATGGATTTACTGAAACAATTGTCGTGCTCACAACTGTACAAGGTCCTTTAGTTGCTGTAATCGTGTAAGTGATGGATTGTACTTGATTTGAATTATTAATCAAGGATTGATTTATGTTTGATCCACTTCCATTCGAAGCTCCACTGATAAACGGATTTTGACTTATGGTCCATTGTACTGTTGTTCCTGTTGGAATTGAATTCATTAAACTTATACTAGTGTTATTGCTGCTACAAATAGTTTGAGTGGCTGGATTAATAAGAACAGGTGGTGCAGTTACTTGAATGTTAACGAACTCGGTTGCTTGACATCCAAACTGATCAAATCCATTGAGTATTCCAAGAAAATAGCCCGGATTGGCATAGGTAATTGTGAAAGGTCCTGTTCCAGTGTTTGTAGTGGAATTCGCTCCATTGGAGAAAATCCAATTTAATCCACCTGCAACATTGGTAGAACCTGTCGCATTATAAGTCACGCTACTTCCTTGACAAATAGTTGCGCTCGTATGATTCAATAACGGATGAGGTCCTAAAAATGTCCCGGGGTTGTTGGTATTCCCAGTGTTAAAACTAATTGTAAATCCTGTGCTCGCACTAAAGTTATTGATGAGAATGGCATACGAAACTCCTGCGACCATATTGATGTATTGACAATAGGCATTTTCACCTGGATCACAATTTGGCCATTCATCGATGTCTAAATCGACAAGATTTAATCCTGTTGAACCAACGGAATTTAAACAAGAAGAGGAATTACAACGAATGGGTGTCCTTGGTCCACAAGCATTTGTCCCGGCAAGTTGGTACAAAATAAAATCAATGTCGTCATTGGCATTTATTGGTGTAATATCGAATGTTAAGGTGCCACTTGTTTGACAAGTCCATTTAAACCAGGACGAATTTCCTTCATCTGGACCCCAAACGTCCAAACATGTTCCCACTTCAGGTTCGTCGTTATCGAGTCCACCACCACTTAAGGAAGCTACGCTTACGGAATTTTGATTACACAAATATGCTGCTCCACCACAATCTGCACCAGGATTTAGATTTGGCGTGTAGCAATTCGCACAGAGAATAAAAGATCCCTGATAACTAGGCAAGGAACTGACACGAAGCAAATAAGTCGTCCCAGGTGCTAATGCACCTTCATACAGCTGTGTTGAGCCATTGCCAACTATACCTGGAGAACATCCAAGTTCAAAAAGTAAAGTGCAATTTCCTGAATAAAGTGCAATATTTGGAGCAACCATTGTTCCACCACTGCCGCTTCCATTCACGGAAATCAATACATCCGTTCCAGTTGCTATAAATTGGAACCAAACATCTTGAGTTGCAGATGTTGGCCAGCAAGTTGGCAAGGAAGTCATTCCGGTCGTCGCACCAACATTGGTGAAATTTAAATTTGTGGAGCAAAAGTTGCTTACGTTTGGAAGATAAGTTGCAGATAGACAGTCGTCTCCTTGGCCATAAGCTTTGCTTATGATCAGTAGAAAAAGAACAAGAAATCGTACTGTTTTCAATCGAAGGAAAATTAGCAGTTGAAGTTAATGAATATCAAACGTTTAAAAAAATATAAGTTGCTTTTCTCGTTGTTTTAACTTAGCTTTAACTACCAAATTGACGTTATGCAAGTTTATACAGGACCCTGGACAAAAGCCGAAGCTGCTCATTTATTGAGAAGAACTACTTTTGGAGCAACGAATCAGCAACTCTTAACTGCGGTTTCGAATGGGATGAATGCCACTGTAAATTCCATATTGCAAATACCTGCGGGAGATCAACCGCTCGCATACGATGCAGGGGAGACGATTGTCCCACAAGGCAGTACTTGGGTCAATGCAGTATATCCCGCGAATCAAACACAGAATCAACAAACAGAGAATGCACGATTTAAATCTTTGGGTGCTTGGATTGCCAAAAACATCAACCAAGAGCAATTGTGCATTGCTGAAAAGATGGCCTTCTTTTGGCAAAATCATTTTGGGGTTACAGCGACTGCAGAGGCACGAGCGATGTACCATTTTCTCAATTTATTGCGTCAAAATTCATTGGGAAATTTCAAACAACTGATCAAAGATGTAACGGTTCATCCGGCCATGTTGCTGTTTTTAAATGGAGCGACGAACAATGTGTTCTCACCAAATGAAAATTATTCCAGAGAATTATTAGAATTGTTTTCCATTGGTAAAGGAAACCAACTAGCCGCTGGTGATTATTCAACTTATACAGAAACGGATGTCGCTGCCGGGGCAAAAATTTTAACTGGTTATACCGTAACCGGAATTAGAAGTAGCACACTGACACAAGCAACAGCAAGTTTTAACCCAATTTTGCACGACAATAATAGTAAAACGCTCTCTTATCATTTCAACAATCAAGTTATTGCTGGAGCTGGAGCAAGCGAATATGCGAATTACATTGATGTGATTTTTTCACAACCGCAAGTAGCAAAATACATTTGCTCGAAACTTTACAGGTATTTTGTGAATTACGACATCACTCCAACGATTCAAACCGATGTGATTGATGTTTTGGCACAAACCTTCATCACCAATAACTATGAAATTTTGCCAGTGATGCAACAATTGCTGACGAGTGATCATTTTTATGACATGTCCATTAGAGGTGCAATTATCCGAAATCCAATTGAGATGATTATGGGTGCGTTGAATCCAACACAAACAATTCCAAATTTTGGATTGGTCGGTGACTATCAAACCTACATTTCCATATATTATGTATCGGATACAATGGGGCAATCGTACATTGTTCCGCCGAGTGTTGCAGGTTGGACCGCCTACTACCAAGCTCCGGCTTATTCTAAACTGTGGATAAATTCAACCTACATCAAAAAACGCTTTGACATCGTTTCAGCATTGGTTTATTCAGGTATTCCCATTGGATCGAATGTATTAAAAATGAACTTACTGGGCTTCTTAAATGGATTGTCTGATCCATCGAATGCACCACAGGTAATTGATGATATCTGTGACGTGTTTTTTCCAAAAGCCATCAATGCAGTAGATAAGTTGACCTTGAAATTAATTCTGACCAATGGTCTTCCAGATTTCGAATGGACCTTGCAATACAATGATTACGTGGCGAATTCAACGAATACCACATACTTTACCCCTGTAACCCAACGCATGCAAGCATTGATGAATGTGATATTAAAAATGCCTCAATTCCAAACAATCTAACGATGAAAAGAAGAGACTTCCTAAAAAATGCTTCCTTAGCATCTTTATCCCTACCGTTTGTTTCGAATGGATTTTCAATGCAAGCGGTTTCAAAAGAATTGTTTGAATTTTCTAAAAATGCGGAGGATCGTGTCCTTGTGCTCATTCGAATGAATGGAGGAAATGATGGACTGAATATGGTTTTTCCGATTGATCAGTATGCGAATTTGACGATTCAACGTCCAAATATTCTCATTCCGCAAAATCAATTGTTGACACTCACAAGTGATGTAGCACTCCATCCAAAAATGACCGGAATGCAGGATATGTTCAACAATGGAAAACTATCCGTTATTCAGAATGTAGGTTATCCCGAAGCAAATCGCTCCCATTTTCGATCAATGGATATTTGGTCAACTGGAGCTTTAGACATCAATCAGACGAGTGGTTGGTTAGGAAGGTATTTCGATAGCACCTATCCTAATTTCCCTGCTGATTATCCAAATGCAAATTTCCCTGATCCCTTTGCGATTTCTATGGGTTCAGAGGTTTCAACAACCTGTCAAGGATTAATGGGCAATTTCTCCCATGCCGTAAATGATCCATTTAATACATCAAATTTGTTGTTGACAAGTGTGACCAATGATGGAACCTATTATGGGTCTCATATTGAATACATTTCGACCTTAATCAATCAAACCAATGAATACGGGACAGCCATAAGTTCATCTGCCAACGCGGGGAATTCCTTGTCCAATCTGTACGACCCACTAAATCCACTTGCAGTACAGCTGAAATACATTGCACAAATGATTTCTGGAGGACTTAAAACGAAGGTTTACATTGTCAACGTTGGAGGATTTGACACACATGATTCACAAGTCGACCAAAATAATTTAACTGAAGGAAGTCACGCATTACTTTTAGAAATGATTTCAGATGCCGTAGCGGCTTTTCAAAATGACCTACAACTATTAGGACTGGAAGAGCGCGTGGCTGGAATGACGTTTTCTGAATTTGGACGTCAAATAGCGAGTAATGGTTCCTTTGGAACAGATCATGGCGATGCAGCGCCGATTATGTTGTTTGGTAATTGCATCAATACGGGTATTATTGGACCGAATCCAACGATTGACAATCAAATCAATGAGCAAGCAGGAGTTCCGATGCAAATCGATTTCCGAAATGTCTACGCATCTATACTTCGCGATTGGTTCGAAGCGCCTGAAGCAAGTATTCAAGCTTTGTTTGAGCAGAACATCACGTATCTTGATATATTATCTGGTTGCAGTGTCGGATTAACGGAGCAAGAGGCACAAAAGCAAAAGCCGTTGGCCTATCCAAATCCAACTCCATCAAATACGACATTGCGTTTCCAAGCGAATGGTGAACAGTATCAGATTTTCATTGTGGATCAGCTAGGAAAAGCAATTGCACAAACCTTTGATGGATATTTGTCATCAGGAAAACAAGAGCTAGCAATGGAAACGTCAAAACTTCCAGCTGGACACTATTATTTCTTGATTACAGCAACAAACATGCGTGAGTTAGTCGCGTTTCAAAAGATTTAATTTTTCTTCTGAAGTTCATCCACGCGCAATTGACGCTGCATTGGATTTTCTTTTCTCGTTTGTTCTTGTTTGTACAATTGGTAACGAGTCGCTTGCATTTCACGAGGCCAAGAATTGTTATTCAAGTCAGTATCTGCCGTTTCCAAAAATGGGTCCAAACGGAATGATTTGACTTCTTTATCGAAAATGAACACTTTGCTCACCTTCTCCTCATAGATTCTCCAAATTTCAGCTGGAATGCGACGAACTTCTGTTGTTCCATCTGCGAAGGTAAATTCCATGATCAATGGCATCACAAGTCCACCAACATTTTTAAAACTGATTTCGTAGAATTGTTTGTTAGCATTTAAATATTCCAAGTCCTTTGCATCTAATTTCGCGCAAAATTCTTCGTATTCTTTTTTATCCAAAGCATCCACGAAATAGATATTTCTTTTTCCATAAAAATCATCAATGTTCGGATCTTTTTCATTCACCGTCTCGCTAATGCTCATTTTATTACGTGTATCGCCAATGAATGGATCCTTTTGCGCATTTTGCTCTTCCTTAATTCCTTTCTCAATTGTTGGATTTATGGTATTCAATTGAAACCACTTCACATCGTCGATGGTGATATCCACATTGTCTGTTCCGTAAAACCATCCTCTCCAAAACCAATCTAAGTCAACGGCTGAAGCATCTTCCATTGTTCGGAAGAAATCTGCCGGAGTTGGATGTTTGAATTTCCAACGTTCGCAATACGTTTTGAATGCATAATCGAATAATTCTCGTCCCATGACAGTTTCGCGTAAAATATTCAAGGCCGTAGCTGGTTTGCCATAAGCATTGTTTCCAAATTGCATAATGGATTCAGAATTCGTCATGATCGGTGAAATGGTGCTTTTGTCTCCACGCATGTAGTCTGCCATCATATATGCTGGACCACGACGAGATGGATATCCACGTTCCCATTCTTGTTCTGTTAAGTATTGAACGAAGGTATTTAATCCTTCATCCATCCATGTCCACTGACGCTCATCGGAATTGATAATCATCGGAAAGAAATTGTGTCCAACTTCGTGAATGATGACTCCCCACATGCCGTATTTCTCTCCTTCTGTATACGTTCCGTCTGATTCTGGACGTCCACCGTTGAAACAAATCATTGGATATTCCATACCAATCCATTTGCTATGTACTGAAATTGCTACGGGATATGGATAATCAACCGTGTATTTTGAATAGGTTTTGATGGTATGTGCCACTAATTTTGTTGAATAGCGCTCCCAAAGTGGATTTCCTTCTTTTGGATAATAGGACATGCAAAGTACATTTTTCCCATTCACAGGCATGTTCTGTGCGTCCCAAATAAACTTACGGGAAGTAGCAAAGGCGAAGTCACGCACGTTTGTTGCTTTGTACGTCCACGTTTGGGTTTGTTTAGATTTGTCTGACTCTGCTTTTTCCGCTTCCGACTGTGTCACGATGATAACAGGAACATCTGATTTACGCGCTTGCTCTAAACGTTTCTTTTGTTCAGCTGTTAGAATGCTTCCGTAATTTTGACATTCACCAGTCGCTGCGACAACGTGATCAGCAGGAACAGTAATATTCACTTCGTAATCACCGAAAGGCAACGTGAATTCACCTCGGCCTAAAAATTGCTTGTTTTGCCAACCAGTTACATCGTTGTAAACACACATTCTTGGGAAAAACTGTGCAATTGTGTACAAATAGTTTTGGTCCTTTTCGAAATATTCATATCCTGAACGTCCACCAACTTGCATGCGGTCATTAATGTTGTACCACCATTTCACTTGAAACGTAATGCTTGAATTGGGCATCAACGGTTTTTCCAAATCAATACGCAACATCGTTTTATTGATGAAATAGCTAAGTTTTTGTCCAGAAGTATTGGTGATTTGCTCAATTTTAAATCCACCATCGTATTTAAAATCCCGCTTGCGAAGATCTCCCATGGACTTAAAGTCCTCCATTTTCTCCACTTCGATTAACTTAGTGTCGGAGTTTTCATCGTAGATGTTTTGGTCCAATTGCAGCCATAAATAATCCAAACGATCAGGCGAGTTATTGGTATAGGTAATGGTTTCAAAACCACTTAATTTTTGCGTCGCATCATCAATCATCAAATTCATTTTGTAATCTGCTTTCTGTTGATAGTAATGGTGCCCCGGAGCTCCAGATGCCGTATGGTATTCATTTGGCGTCGGTAATTCCTGGTCCAATTGAGCGAACTTTTTCTGCGCAGAAACTTGGAAGCTTAAGAACAGCAGTAGGGAGTATACAAGTTTAGTTTTCATGGTTTTAAAGCAAAATAGTGTGTGGCTTGTGTTTTTGTGAAACTTTGTGTTTCACGATCTTCACGGTAAATAAAGGTTAATTTATTTTGTTGATCTGGAAAAGCATCCATTAAAAATCGAAAGTCCACTTGGATTAAGGTGTAGACATGTTTTGCAGCGGAGGTAAAATACAGTTCAACTGTGCCGTTTTTCATGATTTGAAAGGACTCAATGGTCCAAGAAGCAGAACAATATGCATCCACTGCATTAGAATCAAAGCTACAGCCATAGCGCAGGGTTAAAAATTTATTGAGGTACGCTTCAATGATTTTTACTTCAGCTGATTCAGAAGTTAACTTCTCAAGTTTTGTTTGAAGTCCGAAAGAATTCATGAGGCTTAACTCTAAATCATGTGCTGTTGCAACAACGGATCCTTCGAATTTTTGTCCCATCTCGTTGTAATCAATTTCCGCAAAAGCAAAAAAGTATTGATGTCCCCAGCTAACAGAAGTCACTAGTAAACAAGAGGATATAAAAAGTAGTTTGATGAACCTATTCATGCAGTGCGAAAATACAAAAATTAATGAAGTTTTAATAAGTACTATTCACTTTGGTTTTTGTACTTTCATGGTATGAAAAGATTATTCAGTTTGTGCGTTACCGTTC